>CAYNXN010000113.1:0-5032 GCA_964401175.1 uncultured Dehalococcoidales bacterium
CCGAGCCCGGTGCGGGCAGCGATGCGGCGGCGATCGCCACCACGGCAACCAGGTCGGGAGACGACTGGATCCTGAACGGCGCCAAGACGTTCATCACCGCCGCCGACGTCGGCGACGTGGTGCTCGCATTCGCCTCGGTGGATCGTTCACTCGGCGCCAAGGGCATCACCGCGTTCATCGTAGAGAAGGGCACCCCCGGCTTCACCACCGGCAAGGTCGAGGAGATGCTCGGTCTCCACGCCAGCAGCGCGGGAGAACTCTTCTTCCGTGACTGCAAAGTCCCCGGGTCCGCAGTGCTCGGAGAGGTGGGCAAGGGGCTGCGTATTGCCTTCTCATCGCTCGATCTGGGACGCATTCATGTGGCCGGTCAGGCCATTGGACTGGCCGAGGCAGCGCTCGAGGCGACGCTCACCTACACCGCCGACAGGGAGCAGTTTGGCCGGCCCATCGGCGATTTCCAGGGTGTGCAGTGGATGCTGGCCGATATGGCGGTCGCCGTTGACGCCGCCAACCTGCTCGCCTACCGCGCCGCACGGGTCGCTGATGCCGGCAAGCCATACTCCGCCGAGGCCGC
The DNA here is from genome assembly GCA_964401175.1 of uncultured Dehalococcoidales bacterium. Taxonomy (GTDB): domain Bacteria; phylum Chloroflexota; class Dehalococcoidia; order GIF9; family AB-539-J10; genus SKVJ01. The sequence goes on from CAYNXN010000113.1 coordinate 575, forward strand.
CAAGGCAAAGCTCTACGCGGGCGAGATCGCCGCGGACGTCGCGCGCAAGGCGGTCGAGCTTCACGGAGGCTACGGCTGTACGAAAGACATGCCGGTTGAACGGTACTACCGTGACGCCAAATTGATCGAGATCTACGAGGGCACGGCCGAGATTCACCGCGCCATCGTCGCACGCAGCCTCCGCTCCTGACACCCGCATATCGATGCCAGAGCGCCGCCCCGATAAGCCCGGGGCGGCGCTTCGTTCGTCCCGCTTCACGAGGCAGACCGGTTCTCTGCAGGCCAGACGTCACCGACGCCTGGCTCTTGACAGTTGAATGATACTGGACTATCTTATTATAGATGACTATATATTGATAGTGAAGTATCATGAAACTCGAACCTGTGCCATCATTGAGAGAGAAGCAGAAGGAGCGCCGGCGCAACCATGTCCTGGACGCCGCATGGGAACTCATCGGGGAGAAGGGGCTGGACGGCACCTCTATCGAGGAGATCGCCACCAGGGCCGAAGTGGGCACTGCAACCGTCTACAACTACTTCGGCTCGAAGAATGACTTGCTCTACGCCATGTTGGTGCGCTACATCGAGGAGGAGGCGGAGGATGGAGAAGCCCTGCTGCAGAATGCACCAGAGGATTTCGCCGACGGCATCGCTGACCTCTTCGACAGGTACCTCGTGGGGATGGCGTCACGCTGCAGTCCCGTTCTGTTGCGGGAGTTCTACGTGCTGGCTATGAGCAAGCAGTTCGGCTACGGCCGCCACACATACGAACTGAAGCAGCGATTCCTGGATCAGGCTTACAGACTGGTGCTGCACTACAAAGAGCGTGGACAGGTGCGGGAGGATGTGACTGCTGCGGAGGCGGCCACGATGTGCTATTCCGCGATGACCTTCCCCTTCGCCCTCTTCGCATTCGGAATTGTAATCGACCTCGAGACAGCCCGGCAGCAACTGCGCCGTTACGTCGACCTCGCGGTCAGCGGAGTAGGCCTCCAAGCCGCTGCAACCCGCTCGGCAATCGACCGCGATGGCCAGCCTCAGTGCAGCTGATAAGACGATGAGGCGTCACGTGTCATTCAGGTCCGTCAGAGGTGTACCCACACGATGCTGTCGTGAGATGCACTCACAGATCGACGTTCACTCTGAAAGGGAAGAGGCAACGGCGGCATCTGCAGCGGCAACAGAAGGAGGTCCCCGGTGGTAAGCGTTGAAGCGAAGGTCCGTCAGGACCGGCAGGCGCAGCAGCCGACCATACGTCTGCAGCACGTATCCAAGGTCTACCGTATGGGCAAGATGGAGGTCCGTGCACTGGATGACATCGACCTGGAGATATGGCCCGGCGAGTTCATCGTCTTTCTCGGCCCCAGCGGCTCGGGCAAGACCACTCTCCTGAATGTTATCGGCGGACTCGATTTGCCGACGTCAGGTCGCGTCATCGTTAACGGACTTGATCTGACCACACAGTCAGCAAAGCAACTGACGCTGTTCCGAAGGACTCAGGTCGGCTTCGTCTTTCAGTTCTTCAACCTCATCCCAACGCTCACCGCTCGTGAGAATGTTGAGTTCGCCGCTGATCTGGTGAACGATCATCCTCAAGCGGATAAGTTGCTCGACGCGGTCGGACTGGGCGAAAGGAAAGAGCATTTCCCCGCGGAGCTTTCGGGGGGCGAAAACCAGAGGGTCGCGATAGCGCGCGCGTTGGCCACGGACCCCACTGTCATGCTCTGCGATGAGCCGTCGGGCAGTCTCGACTTCGAAACCGGCAAGCACATCTTCAAGCTACTGAGAGATCTGAATCAGCAAAGCAGCAAAGTCATGTGCGTGGTTACCCACAACGCTCCGATTGGCGAGATTGCCGACCGGGTAATCCGGCTGCGTGATGGCAGGATCGCTGACATCACGGTGAACGAGCATCCTCTTGACCCCGATGAACTGAGATGGTAGCCATCAACAATCTACAGCGGAAGCTTCTTCGCGACATGGGAGGCTCAAAGGCGCAGTTCGGCGCCGTTGCTGCCGTAATCGCCCTCGGCATCGCCGCGTTCTCCGGCGTGTACGCCTCATATCAGAACCTGCACGTGTCGTACGACTATACCTACAACGTGCTGCAAATGGGAGACTACTTCATCACGGTCGACTATCTTCCCGAGCGCGCCGTCAGGGAGATGGATGCCTTGCCGGGCGTACACGCCGAAGGACAGGTGGTCGGAAATGTGAAGCTGGCCATCGACACTGCGGGAGGCCAGAGAGTGGAGGCGCGCGTGGTGACGCTCCCTTCGAACAGGCGCCCTGTCGTGAGCGATGTCAAGATGATTGACGGGTCCTATTTCAGTCCCGGCAACAAGCGCGAGATACTCCTCCCTCCGGGCTTCGCCGCATACCACGATTTGAAGCCTGGAGATTCGCTCACCATCGAGCACGGCGCACTCAAGTCCACATTCCGCGTTGCGGGTATCGCGATTCACCCGGAGTACCTCTGGGTTTCCAAGAGTGCGGAGGAGATGATTACCACGGACAAGACGTTCGGCGTTATGTTCATGCCCAAGGAGCGCGCCGAGGAACTGTTCGGCATGCAGGGCATGGTCAATCAAATCGGCCTTGCGTTCGACGATGGAGTGGACGTCAATCAGACAATCGAGCAGATCAAACGTATTCTGACTCGCTACGGCATCAAGCGTTTCACATCGAAGGATGACCAGATCAGCGTGGGAGCGCGCAAGATAGACATCGTCCAGGGCGTCCGTGCGGCATACATGGTCCCCCGCGAGGACCAGCTGAGCTACGACCTGCTGAAAGCCGACCTCGATGGCCTCCAGCAGATGGCCTTCCTGTTTCCTGTCCTCTTTCTCGGGGTGGCGGCGCTCGCCATCTATATTCTGCTCGGTAGGCTGGTCGAATCCCAGCGGATTCAGATCGGCCTTATGCGTGCTCTGGGCTACACGAAGACCCAGGTGCTCCTGCACTTCGTCGAGTTTGCACTGATCATCGGGGTGATTGGCTCGATAGTCGGCGCCCTGCTGGGTCACGTGATGGCCAGCGCACTCACCACTTACTACGCCGGTTTTCTGCACCTCCCATACGTCGAGGTGATCGCCCAGTGGGGCGTGACAGCCGTCGGGGTGGGGGTCGGCACAGTGGTCCCGGTCGTTGCCAGTATCGTGCCGTGCTGGTCATCCGTGAGGATGCAGCCTGCCGAAGCCATGCGCCCACCTGCACCTCCGGCCGGACATCGTACGTTCATCGAGATTCTGCTGCCCTTTTTCCCGCGCCTGCACAGCACATTCAAACTGCCGTTGCGCAACATGTTTCGACATCCGCGCCGAACACTTTTCATGGCCACCGGCGTGATGTCGGCCGCCGCACTGATCCTCGTCTCTCTGTCCATGATGGACATGGTTGAGGAGCTTTCGGGTGAGCAAATCGACAAGACGCAGCACTATGATGCCCGGGTTATCCTCCAAGGCATAGGCAGCGCAACAACCGCGACGTACATCGCGCACCTTGATGGCGTGCAGGCAGCGGAGGCGCTACTCGACCAACCATATCGAGTCAAGTTCGGAGGAGAGTCCCAGTCCACTTCCATACGAGGCATCGAGCCGGATACGGTCATGTACAGCCTCATTTCACCCGATGATGAAATCCTCACCGTCTCCGATGACGGGATAATTCTACCCACGTACATCAGTGATAAGCTGGGAGTGGAAGTGGGTGACACCGTGTACCTCGAGCCTCTGGTGGGTACCGTGGGAGAGTCAGAGAGAACAGTGGTGGGTTTGATTAGTGAGGCGATGGGTGGCCGCCCACACGTGCCACTTGAGGAGGCTCAGAAGCTCTTCAATCTGCCGGGGGCGGCAACCAGCGTGTTCGTTAAATTCTACGGAGAGCCTTCGCCGGAGCTTCTGGAACGCATCTACGACCTGCCTGAGGTCGCCTCCATCGAGCAGGCTTCCGCTTTCAAGGAGTACATCGACCAATCCATGGGCGCAATGTACGCCATGGTTGGCGTCATGCTGGCGATGAGCTTCGGACTCGGCATGGCGATAGTCTTCAACGGAGTCACCGTGAACGTTCTCGATCGAAGGCGGGAGATAGCCATCATGCGTGCCATTGGAATGAGCGACCGCCAGCTGTCGTGGATAGTAACAATGGAGAACCTGGGCACGGCCTTGATCGGCATAGTCCTGGGATTGCCATTCGGCTACTTGATTGCAGACTACATAATGAGGGCGTCCACGGAAAGCATGGAGGGCGTCTCCTATACCGCTATCGTTTACCCCAGGTCATATGTGATCGCCGCGGTCTGCAGCGTCATCATCATCCTGCTGTCGCAGATCCCCGCAATCAAGAGGATGACCACCATGAGCCTGCCGACAGTTACCAAGGGGTGGGTCGAGTAGGAGAGAGACAGGAGAGCAGTGCAGTGTTTCGACTTAATGGCGAGTATAATGAGCCGCGACG
>CAYNXN010000114.1:0-5012 GCA_964401175.1 uncultured Dehalococcoidales bacterium
GCCACCACGGTTGCCGAGCAGCATGATATACAGGCAAGGATACGCGAGATGGAGACCAAGAAGCGACGCCAGCGTCAGCGCATCTTCGACTTCGAGGACGAGGTTGCCGAGAAGCGCGACCGGCTCATAGACGCGCTGGAGAAGCGAATGCAGCAGCGTACTACCGTTGAGCCGTTGTTCAGCATTCGCTGGCAGGTAGTCTGAGGAGGCATACATGGACGGAATGACCACCTTCACCAGCGACAAGGAGTCACTGCAGGACATTCTGAAGGATGTCGCCGTTGGCAAAGTGCAACTGCCCGAGTTCCAGCGCGGTTGGGTGTGGGACGACGCTCACATACGCAGCCTGCTGGCAAGTGTTTCGCTCTCTTACCCGATCGGCGCCGTCATGATGCTGGAGAACGGCAATCCCGAGGTGCGCTTCAAGCCCCGGCCGATCCAGGGTGTCGAACTTGCGGAGGAGAAGGAGCCCGAGCGCTACATCCTGGATGGGCAGCAACGGCTGACATCTCTCTACCAGGCCCTCGCCTACGGCAAAGTGGTCGAGACACAGGACCAGCGCAAACAGCCTATCAAGCGCTGGTACTACATCGATATCGCGAAGGCACTGGACCCAAACGTGGATCGAGAAGACGCCATCGTCAGCCTGCCGGAAGAGAAGTGCATCCGCAACTTCAGGAACGAGGTCATCGAGGACTACTCAACCAAGGAAGCGGAATACGCCCATGGCCTATTCCCGGTCTCCAGTCTGTTCGATACGAGTGCGTGGAGTTGGGAATACAACAAGTACTGGAACTACTCTGAGGAGAAGAATCGTGTCTTCGACAACTTCGAGAAATCGGTAGCTGAACGATTCAAGCGCTACCAGTTGCCGGTAATCAAACTGTTCAAGACCACACCCAAGGTGGCAGTATGCCAGGTGTTCGAAAAGGTCAACACGGGCGGTGTCGCCCTCTCTGTATTTGAGCTTGTGACGGCCAGCTTCGCGGCCGACGGGTTCAACCTGCGGGAAGACTGGGAAGGAGAGCGCGACGCCAAAGGCAGACGAATCGGGGATGGTCGCCAGAAACGCATTCGTGAGCAACTGCAGCACAGGAATCTTCACGCCGTCGGAGCCGATGAATTGCTGCAAACCGTGACGCTGCTAACAACCTATGAACGCAAGCGCCTCGAATCTGAAGCCCCGGTGAGCTGCAAACGCAACGACATACTGAAGCTTACCCTGTCGGACTACAAGAGATGGGTCGAGTCCGCGACCCTGGGATTCATCAAAGCTGGCAAGTTTCTCTTCCAACAGAACCTCTTCGCCAGTCGCGACCTGCCGTACACCACGCAAGTTGTGCCCCTGGGCACACTTCTCGTCCTTCTCGGTTCGCGGAGCGAGGACCAGCTGGTACGCGACAAGTTGATACGGTGGTTCTGGTGCGGCGTATTCGGCGAGCTGTACGCGGGCGGTGTTGAAACACGGTTCGCACGTGACGTGACGGATGTGCTGGATTGGATTGCGGGGGGCCCTGAGCCCAAGACCATTGAAGACTGCAGTTTCAGGCCGTCACGACTCAACACTCTGAGAACGAGAAACAGCGCCGCGTACAAGGGGCTGTACGCCCTGTTGATGAGGGACGGCTGCGCCGACTTCCGGACCGGAGAACCCATCGATGTGCAGAGCTACTTCGAGGAATCAGTCGACATCCACCACATCTTCCCACGTGCGTGGTGTGAGAAGAATGGCATCAAGCCCGCCGAGTATGACTCAATCATAAACAAGACGCCCCTGTCATACCGGACAAATCGAATAATCGGTGGAAGCGCTCCCAGCATCTACCTCAAGAAGCTGAGAGAAGACCACCCTATGTCTGAAGAGAGACAGGACGAGATCTTGCGGTCGCACGTGATTGACGTCGACGCGCTCAAGCGTGATGACTTCCGCGCATTCTTCGACGCCCGCAAGCAGGCACTGCTGGCACGGATAGAGCAAGCCACCGGCAAAGCCATAGCTCCTGAGACTGTACTGGCCGGTCTTGAGGCAGCCGCGGGAGGCGACGAAATGGCGGAAGGGGAGGACGAGTAGTCATGGGTGCGTATGAGAAGCTGAGAGCCAAACTCGCGGAGCTGTTCCAACTCGACCAGGCCGATCTCGACTTCGGCATCTACCGCATCATGAACTCTCGGAGGGACGACATCATGCGGTTCCTTGACCACGACCTGCTCCCGCAGGTCAAGCTGGCCTTCAGCCAGTATCAATCTGCGGACAAGGCCACGTTGAAGCAGAAGCTGGAGGAAGCGACACGCCAGGCGCGCGAACTCGGCGTTGAACCAAGTAGTAGCCGCAAGGTACAGGAGTTGCAGGCCGAGTATGAGACCTCGGCGGTGGACGTTGTCGCTTTGGAGAACGATGTTTACGACCACCTCTATACGTTCTTCAGTCGCTACTACCAAGAAGGTGACTTCATTTCGCTGCGTCGGTATAAGGAAGGTGTATACGCAATCCCCTACGAGGGTGAAGAAGTCAAGCTTCACTGGGCCAACCAGGACCAGTACTACATCAAGACGGCGGAGACCTTCCGCGACTATGCCTTCAAGACGCGGGACGGCCGTCGAGTGCACTTCAAGATTGCCAATGCGGACACCGAGAAGGACAACGTGCAATCGACGAATGGCAACGAGCGAAGGTTCATCCCAACCCGTGAAGACTCCATTTGCGAAGAAGGCGGCGAGCTGGTCATTCGCTTCCAGTATGCAGCGGACCCGGAGAAACGCGCGCAGACAAGCATCAACGATGCGACCGAAGAGATGGTTATCTCACAAGTAGGTTCAGAGTCACTCGCGAGTTGGCTGTCACAGCTTCAGGCCAGGTGGACCCGGAGTGACGGTACTCAGGGCGACCGCAGCATCTTGAGGAAGCACCTGGATGACTATACGAAGCGCAACACCTTCGATTACTTCATCCACAAGAACTTGGGGGCCTTTCTCCGCAGGGAGCTGGACTTCTACATCAAGAACGAGGTGATGCGGCTGGACGATATCGAAAGCGAGTCCGCACCGAGAGTCGAGCAGTACCTATCCAAGATCAGGGTCATACGCAGCATCGCACACAAGATAATCGACTTCCTGGCGCAAATCGAGGACTTCCAGAAGAAGCTCTGGCTGAAGAAGAAATTCGTCATTGAGACCAACTACTGCGCCACCCTCGACCGCATTCCGGAGGAACTCTATCCGGAGATTGCCGCGAACGATGCCCAGCGTCAGGAGTGGGGGAGATTGTTCGGAATCGAGGACGCAGATGCTCTTTCGAGTGCGAGGACAGCGCTTGCGAGCGCACCTTCGATAGACTTTCTGAAAGCCAATCCGTTCATGGTGGTGGATACTCGCTTCTTCGCCCGCGATTTCCAGACTCGCCTCGTAGCGTCGATTGATGACTTAGATGCGCAATGCTGCGCTCTACTTGTCCACTCAGAGAACTTCCAGGCGCTCACTCTGCTTCAGGAGCGATATCGTGGGAGACTGCGGTTTGTCTACGCTGACCCACCCTACAACACGGAGTTGGATCGACAGACAGCCGCGTTTGCCTACAAGGACAACTATGCGAGTTCGACATGGGCCACTCTCGTAGCCAATCGATTTGCTCTTGCCACGGTACTGTTGAGCGCAGAGGGCAGCCTATTTGTGAGTATCGATGACAATGAGCTTTCACGGTTGCGTCATATCCTCGACGAGCTACTAGGGACTGGAAACCTAATTAGCGTAATTGCTGTCAAGTCCCGTGACTCGGTCTCCAGTGATCACAAGGTTTCGCTCAATCACAACTATCTCGTGGTCTACGCGAAGGAGATGCGTTCTTGCCGATTTGGTGGTTTTCCATTGGACGAATCTGACTACTCCAACCCGGACAACGACCCGAGAGGACCATGGAAGCCCGTCCCTCTGGATGCAAACAAGCCGGGCGGTGATACCCAGTACGGCATCGAAAATCCAAACACAGGCGTACTTCACTTCCCTCCGAATGGACGGAGTTGGGCCATAAACCGAGACACTTATCAAGCACTCTTGCGTGACAACAGGATTTCATTCGGGTCGCGCGGGGAAGCGGCACCGAAAAGAAAACTGTTCTACTTGGAGAGACTTGCGAGAGGCGATCGGAACACACCCATCTCAATTTGGGCCGATTGCGAGACAACGCAGAAAGGCACCGAGCAGCTGATGGACTTGTTTGGTGGCAAAGTCTTCGCGTATCCGAAACCTGTTGGGCTGATGCGTGATACGCTCCAAATCAGCAATCTTGACACTGATATCGAGGTTATGGACTTCTTCGCCGGCTCCGGGACAACCGGCCACGCCGTCGTTGATCTCAACCGCATGGACAAAGGCAAACGCAAGTACATTCTCGTGGAGATGGGCGACCACTTCGACACAGTGCTGCTCCCACGCATGAAGAAAGTCATCTACTCCAAGGACTGGAGGGATGGGAAGCCTGTCTCCCGCGAGGGCATCAGCCACATGTTCAAGTACATCCGGCTGGAATCCTACGAGGATGCGCTGGCCAATATCGAGATGACCCGAACACAGCCGCAGCAGAGTCTGCTGGAGCAGCACGCAGAATTCCGCCAGTCATACATGCTCAAGTACATGCTGGACAATGAAGCTCGCGGCAGCCAATCGCTGTTGAATACCAACAACTTCGACGATCCCTGGAACTACCGCCTGGTGGTTGGTACCGGCTCCGTTGGAGAGACTAGGCCGGTCAACGTGGACCTGGTGGAAACGTTCAACTGGCTATTAGGACTGCGTGTTCATCATGTGGACACACTGCAGGGATACCGGGTAATCACCGGGACCGGTCCCCAAGGGGAGCGCGTGCTCATCATCTGGCGCAAGGTTCGCGACCTCTCAGTGACTGACGCGGAGGCCATCGCAGCGGCCCGGGAACAATCAAACCGAGAGCTTGAGGCCTTCTTCCGGAAGCAGCAGTACAACACGCTGGACTCCGAGTTCGACGTCATCTACGTGAACGG
>CAYNXN010000115.1:0-4901 GCA_964401175.1 uncultured Dehalococcoidales bacterium
AAGCAGGGCTTCCTGGACGGCCGCTTCGGTGTGCCGTACTGGGCGAAGGACCAGGAATCCGCCGCGCGGCTCCTGGCCAGCGTGCCCCGGCTGAAGCACGGACGGCACACACACGTCGTGGCAGCGCCGCTGGAGCGGACCACGTTCGAGCCACATGTGATCGTGGTCTACGGAAACCCCGCGCAAATAGGACGCATGACACAGGCGGTCGTCTACATGACCGGTACGCCGATGCAGTCGCAGTCCATCGGCGGCATCGCCTGTGCCGAGCAGATCGCGCGGACGATGCTCACAGGCCAGAGCCAGGTGGTTGTGGCTGGAGGAGGCGAGCGCATACTGGCGCTGACCCAGGACCATGAGGCGTCGCTGGCGATTCCGGCCAGCATGGCTGAGGCGTTTGCCGATGCCCTGGCCGAGACCCATAAGCGGGGCGCACGGTATCCGACGAGGTCGTGGCTCACGTTCGGCGCGTCGATGCCTCCTTCGTTCGACACGATGTCGGAGTACCTGCGCAGCGACGATACGTAGGAACGCGTGTTCCGGGCACGAGAAACCGCCCGAGAGGCGGTGGAGTTCCGCGTTCTGGGTTCATCAGCCAGCGGCCGGGGTGAAGCGCGTCGACTCAGCCACGAGTGTCGCCGAAGAGGCGCTTGCACATGGCAAGTCTTACAGGGTACCCTGTGGGGAAATCGTGGCCGGACGCGGTGAATCCGTGTCTGCAGACCGTGAGTGAGATAGTCTATTGCTGTTGATTGGTACGGAAACGACCCGAGCTGCCGCTGTGCAGTCTCCAGAAACACCTGAGGCCATGTCCGCCTCGGCGGTCCAACGAATCCTTCGCTCGTTCACACGGAAGCGGCTCATGCTCGTCGGGATGGTCCCGGCGGGCCTTACCCTCGGCTATCTCTTCTACCTGGGGTGCGCGGCGGGCTTCTTCATCTGCAAGTTCTGCGGCGGCTCGGAGAGCGGCATCCAGGGACGAGTGCGGTCCATCATCATACCGCTTCGCGGCCACGAGATACATCTGCATCACTGGCTCATCTCCCTCATCGCCACGGTGACCAGCGCGGTGCAGGGCTTCTTCCTCATCGCTCCGGGGCTCTTTTACGGCGTGCTCGGCGGACTTATGCTCCAGGGCATCCTCTGCTACAGCGACTGGCATCGAGTCGTGAGACGCAGGCAACTCGCCGCTGCACTCGAACCAGTGGAGTGAAGCTCCCGCAGTCCGGTTCGCGACGCTTCCCCCCATTACCGCACGATCCGAGTGGCACATCGCGGCCGCACACGAGCAGCGTCAGGCAATCCCGATTGGACGAGCGTCCTGTGGACGCATACAATATGTCGATCATCACCATGCTGCAACGAGAACAAGCGTCCGCAACCGGCGGAGTGAACAACCTGGCCCACCGAAGTGGAATCGCACGGCGCCACCGCCAGGTGGTGCGGTGGTCCGGCAGGCCACACACACGTTTCCGGCCGTAACACCTTCTCCCGGCCGAACGCGCCCGACGCCAGCAGTCGATCCCCTCTTCTCCACAAGGCGCACTTGCCCGCGAGTATCGCCACTCGGCACGACCTTGACGTACGCGCGGCCCGGAAGAGTCTCACACTCAGAGTGACAGGCAGGAGTCCAGATGCAGTACCGCAACGACATACGCAACATCGCCATAATCGCACACGTCGACCATGGCAAGACCACCCTGGTTGACGCCCTGCTGAAGCAGAGCCACATCTTCAGGGACAACCAGAAGGTGGGGGAGCTGGTGATGGACCAGAACGTGCTGGAGCGCGAGAAGGGCATCACCATCATGGCCAAGAACACCGCCGTGATGTACCGGGACGTCAAGATCAACATCATCGACACTCCGGGACACGCGGATTTCGGCGGCGAGGTGGAGAGAGTCATCAACATGGCCGATGGCTGCCTCCTGCTCATCGACGCCGTGGAAGGGCCGATGCCGCAGACGAGGTTCGTACTGCGGCACGCCTTCAATCGAGGGCTCACACCGATAGTGGTGATCAACAAGATGGACCGGAGAAACGCCCGCGTGGCCGAGGTGCTGCGGTTGACGCAGGACCTCTTTCTCGACCTCGCCACCAGCATCGAACAGCTCGATTTTGCGGTGCTCTACGCCAGCGGCAAGGAAGGCACGGTGAGCGCCGACCCTCACACGAAGGGGACGGATGTGGCTCCACTGTTCGAGGCCATCCTGGCGCGCGTGCCGCCGCCCCAGATCGAAACGGGACCGTTCCAGATGCTGGTGTCCAATCTCGACTATGACAGCCACAAGGGCAAGATAGCCATCGGCAGGATATGGCGGGGGCGCGTGGCGCCGCGCGACGCGGTGGTCCGAATCGACAGCGATGGCGGCACCACGCGGGGCGAAGTGGCAGAGGTGCTCTCCTATCTCGGCCTGGCCCGGCTCGAAGTGGCGTCTGCGGAGGCCGGCGACATAGTGGCCGTCACCGGGATGAAGGAACTTGCCATCGGCGACACGCTGTGCAGCCCGGAGAGCATCGAGGCGCTGCCGCGCATCGAGGTCGGCGAGCCCACCGTGGAGATGACGTTTGGAGTGAACACCTCGCCCTTTGCCGGGCGGGAAGGCGAGTACTGCACCACGCGACAACTGCGCAAGCGGCTGTACAAGGAGCTGGAGACCAATCTGAGCCTGCGGGTGCAGGATACTGAGAATCCGGACACATTCGTGGTCAGGGGACGGGGCGAATTACACCTCGCCATACTCATCGAAACCATGCGGCGCGAAGGCTACGAGTTTGAGGTCTCCAAGCCGGAGGCGATCACCAAGGTGGTCGACGGCGTGCTCATGGAGCCGGTGGAGCAACTGGTGGTCGATACCAGCGAGGGATACGTGGGCATACTCACGGAGATGCTGAGCAAGCGGCAGGCCGAACTGACCGACATGCGCAGCGACGGCAACAGCAACGTGCGGCTTGAATACAGAATCCCGACGAAGGGACTCATCGGCTTTCGCAGTGGATTTCTCACGGCGACGCGTGGCGACGGCGTGATGAACACCCTGTTCCTCGGCTTCGAGCCATGGCGCCGGGAACTGCAATCAATTCGTAACGGTGTGCTCGTGGCCTCGGACGAGGGCAAGGCAACCACCTACGGCCTGGACAATACGCAGGGCCGCGGCCCGACCTTTATAGAGCCCGGAACTGAGGTGTACGAAGGCATGATAGTCGGCTCCAACACGCGGCCGCAGGACATCGCGGTGAATGTGTGCAAGGAGAAGAAGAAGACCAACATGCGCTCCTCCACGGCGGACATCGCCATCAAGCTGCAGCCCGCCATACGGCTCAGCCTGGAGCAGTCGCTGGACTTCGTCGCCCAGGACGAGCTGGTGGAAGTCACGCCACAGAACGTGCGCCTGAGAAAGAAGCTGCTGACACAGCAGCAGCGCCTGCGCGCGGCGGCGCGCAGCGCCCAGGAGTAGCTGCCGCACCATCGTTGTGGGGTCGACCGGGGCAAGGCATAATGAGGCTCAGGGAGGAGTTGGTTTCCCGCTCAGCTCATGGAACTGTACCGGTCTATCGCGCGGCATGTGCTCGCCCCGGCCTACGACCGCGCCCGGGGCACGCGCGTCATACCGTTTCTTCGGGAACTGGAACAGTCACAGTGGTGGTCCCGCTCTCAACTTGAAGAGACCCAATGTGCGCGGCTGCAGCGTCTCATACACCATGCGTACGCGCACGTACCTTACTACCGCCGATTGCTGGACGAACACGGAGTACGGCCCGCCGACATCGTCTCCACTGCCGACCTGCCACGCCTGCCGGCACTAACCAAGAATCTTGTACGCAGTCATGCGGAAGAACTGCTCGCCGACGGGTATCCCCGAGCCCGCCTGCTGAAGGGCCAGACTGGAGGGTCAACGGGAACCCCGCTGTGCTTCTACTCCAGCAGTGAATCAAGGCTGTCGCACGGCCTGGCGCGCGCGTTGCGTGCAATGGAGTGGGCCGGGATACACATGGGCGATCGAGAGGTAGTGGCCATCAAGCAGGGCGGGCGACAGGATGCGGGCAATCAGGTTCTGAGCCGTGCAGCCGCCGCTCTTTCGAGAACGGTGTACGTCAACGCGTCCGACTTCTCCGATTCCACTCTTCCCGGCGTCATCCGGACCATCCGACACCACCGGCCACATGCGCTGTGTGGCTACGTGAGCGCAGCCTGCATAGTCGCCGATCACGTTCAGCGTTCGGGAGAACCTGCCCCTGAGGTGGGCGAGATAGTGGTCGGCGGGGAGCAGCTATTCGCAGAACAACGTGCCCTGCTGCGCAAGGTATTCGGTCGGGAGCCGTTCTCGTGCTACAGCTCGTTTGAGAACTACGAAATCGCGATGGAGTGCGAGACTCACTCAGGAATGCATGTCCACGCGGAGGACCTGATCGTCGAGATCGTCGATGCTGCGGGCAGGCCCGCGCCCATCGGTGTGAGAGGGCGCGTGCTTATCACCAACCTGCACGAGTACGGCATGCCGCTGATCCGCTATGACACGGACGACGAGAGCGCTTTCTCCGGCACCGCTTGCTCCTGCGGCAGACAACTGCCTCTCATCGAGAGCGTTACCGGAAAGACGGGAGACATCATCTACACCCCGTCGGGCAGGCGTCTCTCCCCGCTCACACTCGGCTCATCCGGCCTTGCGCCCATGGGCATCCGCCAGTTCCAGTTCATCCAGGAAGCACTGGACCACGTGGTGGTGCGCATCGTGCCCGGACGGGAGGTCTCAGCTGATGCTGCGGCCGCACTGCCTCATCGCGTTGCGGCACACTTCGGCACGGCCCTCGGCGATGATGTACGCATCGAGGTGCTGGTGGTTGAGCGCATCGAGCCAACTCCGGTGGGCAAGCACCTCTTCCTCATCTCCAGGGTGACC
>CAYNXN010000116.1:0-4891 GCA_964401175.1 uncultured Dehalococcoidales bacterium
GACCTGGACGGTGAGTTGAGCCGGCTGGCCACTTTCGAGACTGACTCGCTGTCAGTCGGAGAGCATGTTATCTCCTTCACTGTGCAGGACAACAACGGCGCCTGGTCCGAGCCGGTACGTCATACCGTCACGGTACATCCCGTCGTCGCTCCGTCGCCCGTGATCAAGTCCTTCACCGCTTCTGCCCCGATCGTGCGTAAGGGCGAGAGCACCACGCTCTCGTGGAACGTCGCTGACGCGGCGGCGGTGAGCATCGACCATGGCATCGGTGTCGTCCCTCCTATCGGAGCGGTGGAGGTGACTCCCGAGGTGGCGACATCGTACAAGCTGACAGCAGAGAGCGACGGCGTGAGCGTCACTGCCACGGTGACGGTGACGGTGGACCCGGTGGAGGTACTTGTGCTCAGTCCCTCGGTTGATCTGTCCGGTTACGTACGGTTCAGTGGCTACGTCTTCTACGGCGAGGTGTACGTTGGCGATGATGAGGCTGACCGCGGGGTCAGGGGATACCTCACGTATCACCTGTCCACTATCCCGGAGAGTGCGGTCATCTCCCGCGTGATTGTCGATATGTCCAGCCACGACACTCCGTACGATGACCCGTTCGGCGGGCTTGGCTGTCTGAGTGCATTCGAGCACCCGTACAACACGCTTCAGGGTCAGTATCGAATGCCGGCAGCGACGGGCGCGTTACAGCAGTGGTGCGATCTGGAAACCCTTGACGCGCCAATCACGTCCGTCGGCATCAGGGACGCGCTGCAGGCCAGGCTGGGTGAGGACAGGTTTCAACTCCGGCTGCAGTTTGCAGAACGGGAAACGGACATCGATCAGACGCGTGACTTCCTGAATTGGTCCAGCAGTCGTCTGCCCACGCTCACCGTCGAGTATGTGGTCGAGGGTCAGTAGCGTGCGTCAACACCTGACAGCCTGCGGGCGCTCCGCCGCACGCCATCGTGGAAAGGCGGCAGTACCGGTCTGTTGTGATGCGGGCTTTGTGGCTGGGCGAGTTTCGGCTGAATTCATCGCCGAAAAGCCGCGCTGCACTGTGACGCACGCGCTCTAATCGGGCTATAATGGCCGTCATGGCTTCCGTGGTGAGCCACCGTGCTTCATGCCTCGCTGGCGTCGCCACCGCCATCGCCGTAGTCGCTCTGCTTCTGGGCCCGAACCAGACCGCTCACGCCTGTGGGGCGAACGCTGCGGCGGCTAGCCCATCGAATGACGCGACACTCGTTTCTGAGTCCGCGCACGGCGTGGCCGTTCACCTCGCCGTCTTCCCTCCGGATACGTGTATCGAACCGTCCTCGACGTCCGACCGGACCGGTTCTGAACTGAACTCGACCCACCTGGATACCATTGCAGACCGGTCATGGATCTGGGCGATCGGCGATCTCTTCAGTTGTTCGTATTCCTCCGGACTGAGGCGCCTGGTGTTCCAGATGGCCGACATCCCGCCCCCGGACTCCGCTGCTTTGTGAACGAACGGAGTCCATGTCGCTGCGGCAGATGGGTTGAGGCGGTCACGGGGGAGTCCGGGGGATTCCCGGACGGAGCACCCTGCCACAGCCTTCTCTGACCTCTTTCACGCTGCTGTATCTCCGTTCGCTCACGCCTGCTTCCTGTCTCCCGACTTAGCCGGAGCGAAAGGAATGTGATCATGCAGTGTTGCGTCACGTCATACATCGGCCCGGGCGGTGTGTCCCCCACCCCGTATCCGGGAAGGAGCAAGACATGATTCTGGCTCAGATTCTTGCTGCTGCCATCTTCCTCGCAACCTTCGTTGCGATCTCGTGGGGAAGAGTGCATCGATGCCTTCCCGCACTGGCGGGCGCGGTTCTGATGCTGGCTATGGTGTTCGGTATCGTCCTGAGGGATGGCGAGGCCATCCGCACCATCCTCAATGTTCACCAGGTCGTTGAACTGCGATTCTGGCTGCCGGGAGCTGATCGAGTCCAGTCGCGCGGCATCAACTGGCAAACCATCATCTTCATCGCCGGCATGATGATCATGGTGGAGGCACTTGCCCGGGCCGGATTCTTCCGCTGGATGTGCCTTGAGGTGGCGAAACGGGTTCGGTACAGGGTCCTGCCCATCCTCGTCGGATTCATGCTTCTATCCGGCTTTCTCTCGATGTTCGTCGACAGCATAACCGTAATGCTGTTCATGGCCTCGGTGACCATCGAGATAGCCCGGCTGTTGAAGTTCGATCCCGTACCGATGGTTATCGCCGAGATCATCGCTTCCAACACCGGGGGCAGCGCCACCATGTCCGGTGATCCTCCGAACATCATCATAGGTACCTCATTTGGCTACACCTTCACAGACTTCGCGGTGAACACGGGGCCGATCGCCCTGCTTGGTTTGGCTGTGTCCGTAGTCTACTTCTATCTCCTGTTACGGAAGCCACTGGGCCTGGTGGACCGGAGGAACCATCGTGAGGGACGCAAGTACCCCGAGCCTGCAGAGAGTATCGTGAGCCGGCGGTTGTTCGCCTGCTGCAGCGGCATTCTGGTTCTGGTGGTGGCATTGCTGGTGGTGCAGGGGCTCACCGGAATGTCCGTGGCGCTGATAGGAGTGTTTGCCGCTACGCTCTCGCTGCTGGCGGCTGGGGGTGAGGCGGTGCGCGTGCTCCTTGGCGTCGACTGGCGCACTCTGCTGTTCTTCTCCGGACTCTTTGTGTGCGTGTCTGGCCTCGAGGAGACCGGCCTCCTGGCGCTTCTGGCTGCGCATATAGGAGTGGCGTCAGGTGGTGGGCTGACGTCCGTCATGGCGATCATCCTGTGGGGATCTGCCGTCGCCTCAGCGATAGTGGACAACATCCCGTTTGTGGCTGGCATGGTGCCGGTGGTCAGTACACTCAGCCACACACTCGGCTTGAACCTGCAACCGCTCTCCTGGGCGTTGGCGCTGGGGACGGATATCGGTGGAAACGGAACGCCCATCGGGGCTTCGGCCAATGTGGTGGGGACCGCGATATCCTCCCGAGAGGGGCATCCCATTGGCTGGGGCAGGTACCTGAGGTACGCGTTGCCCATCACGATCATCGTAATCGCGCTCTGCAATGCCGCGCTGTTCGTGCGATACTTGCAGTAGGGGGCGACAGGAAACGCGTGCGAATCGGAACTGATGCAAGGGAGGGGAGATGTTCGATCGGGTAATGGCGCCACTGGATGGGTCCCCGCTGGCGGAACAGGTGCTTCCCGCAGTGACCGAACTGGCGAGGGCGTTTGGCTCCGAAGTGGCCGTCGTGGGCGTCTGTGGAGCGGAGGACAGGGATGAGAATGAGGCCTGTGTCCTCTATACCGAGCACAAGGAGAGTGAACTCAGGGAGGCCCTGGCTGGCTCGGCGGCAACGCTGAAGGTGGTTGTGGTTCCGGGGACTGCAGCCGAGCAGATACTGAGCTATGCCAGAACTCAGAAGGTCGACCTCATCATCATGTGCTCCCACGGCCGGTCCGGGATGATGCGCTGGTCGCTGGGCAGCACTGTGGATAAGGTACTGCGGAAAGCTGAGACCGCCCTCATCATCGTGCGGGCGATGGAACCACCGCCAGCCACTCATCTGTTCAGTCGCATCGTCGTGCCGCTGGATGGTTCTGAGAGCAGCGTTGCCGTCCTGCCGCAGGTCGCAGAGGTGGCTCGCCGGCTGGATTGCGAGGTTCTGCTGCTACGGGTCATCGAGCCGGGTGTCCGTATTCGGACCATCGGCGGCCTTGACTACGTGCCTTTCAGGGAACGAGATGCCGCTGCCGCCCGGACGGAGATGATGCAGTACCTTGAGGAACAGGCCATTGAGTTGAGCCGGGCGGGAGCGAGGGTGGACTGTGAGGTGAGGCAAGGCGATGCGGCCAGAGAGATACTGGCGCTGGCGGATGAACGGGGTTGCACATTGATAGCGATGTCCAGCCACGGGCATTCCAGGATTCGCCGCTGGTCGATGGGCAGCGTCACGTCCAAGATTGTGCAAGCCAGCAGCCAATCAATCTGGCTGGTGCCGTCCTTCTTCAGGGAATAGATGGCCTGCCGGTTGAGCGTGGTTTCATCGCGGTGCTCTGTATCACCTCTTCGGTCACCATTCGCGGTCGGCCGACCTGCAGTGCTGAATCACCCTCAAGAGGCATTGCGAGAATCACGTCCTGCACGCTGGTGGGGACGGTCTCATGACTGGGGCCTCCTGGAACAGCACTTGAGCTGACTGCCGGAGGTAGACCACCCCGATCCCGGCGGTCGGCCGCAGCCCGCGCGCCTCTCTGTACTCGCTTGGCGTCGAGGGACGACGTCGGATACCATTGCCGGATGCGCGGACGATGAGGTCCGCTCGAGGAGGATAATGTGGAACAACGCCAGGAATTCGTGACAAAGGAAGAGGCGGCGCAGCAGGTGGGGATAGTCTTTGAACGTGTGGGCATGCTGCATGCAGCCTACGCCAGGGTGCTTGTTGATGAACTCGGGGAGAAAGAGGGGCGGCGTCTCATCCTCAAGGCGATCAAGCGGTACGGGCAACATGTCGGTGCGCTGATCAGAGAGAAGGCAGCGGACAAGGGGCTGGACAACTCCAAAGCGGAGCACTACTCGGGGGACCTGCCTGCGTACGGGACGCACGAACGCCTGGACAAGGTCGAGGTGGATGGCGAGGAGCGTCTGGAGGCGTGTGGCTGCGGTTTGTGGCGGACGTGGGAGCGTCTCGGCGAGGTGGAGTTGGGCCGGCTCTACTGCAACGTCGACGTCGCCAAGTACATGGGATTCAACCCACGATTCAAGCAGGTCCATACGAAAGCGCCGTTCATGGGAGATGATCGCTGCGAATTGGTGGTCAGACTCACATCGGAGCAGGAGCGCGCCGATTTCGCCAGTCCGGACGCGGACTGGTCCTATCTGGACCGGCCCGATT
>CAYNXN010000117.1:0-4783 GCA_964401175.1 uncultured Dehalococcoidales bacterium
CGGTGATGCCGCCCAGGTCGTACCCGGCGCGCTCCCACGCCCAGCGAAGCATCTCGGGTTTGACATCAACGCGAAGCACTGTCGTCTCCGTCGTCCACGCATCTGGTGCCACGGGTGGCGCCAACGACGATTCTCATCGGCTCCCAGTCAATCATACTCACTGGCGGGGACGACAGATTCGTCTTGAGCGCGCATCCAGCTCCTGCGGTATCGGCCACCACCTCCAGTGCGCTGCCTCACCCCTTCCAGCGGGAGTCCCCGGTCCCGTATGGCACGAGTGCGCAAAATTAGTCGGTCTCTGCCACGAAGGACATCGACCTCTCCGCAGCGTTCAGCAAACTCGCGTACGTCACTACCTCAATCCGACTCAAGTGCGAATTGTAGGTGCGCACGGTCTCTTCAACGCTTTGCTCGTCGAAGCCACCCGTGACGTGTGCAGGGTGGCCGATGACCACCGTTGCGAACGCGCGCCGCGTGCCAATTCCAATCCCGATGTCTCTCAAGGCGCGCTCCACTTGGGGTCCCTGTTCGTCCAACGATCGTAGGTAGTTCATGGCCTGAGCCACCGCTTCATGGACATGCTTCCCGACAATGAGATGGTTTCTGTGGCGGACCACCAAGTCCGGGATCACCGGGCCCTTCAGTTCGACGACCTGGATTGTGCCGTCCGTCCGAACCAATGGGATGTCAACCTCATCGAGCAAGGCGAGATTCCTTCGGGGAAGCACGCCTGCATACCTACCTCCAAACAGCCAATACACACTGCCTATTTCGGCCTGCATCGCCGTCTCCGTGGCTGTCGCTGACTCGCAGAGCTCTCGTATGGTCGCCAGTTTCTGGCGCCTCGCGCTGAGCACGGCCATTTCCGCAGCCGACACTCCTGTTTCGGCGGCCAACAGCGCCTCTGACAGAGCCTCCGGCGTGCCAACAGCGGTCAGAAGTCGGGCGATGTGGTCCGGTTCAAGTCCGGAACTCTCGATCCTATCAATCAGAGCACTGACTTCGGAGCCACCCTCCACGACTTCATAGCACCCAGCACCGATTTCCGGCGAGGTCAGAAAGGCCGCAAGGAGACTGATCTCCTCGTTCTCCAGGTTGAAGGTTTCCTCGGGACAGTCGAATTCGAAGCCACCCTCCGGCCCCTGAGCGTACTTCGCAAACCGGAGCGCCGTCTTCTTCAGCTCGCCAGTCTCGGGGTCGCCGTATTTGGCATGGCTGACGCTCTTGAATGCGCGAGGCCCCTGCTTCAGCGCGGCAGCCTTGAAGCCCATGAACCCAGGTCGAGAAGTCTCACCCTTTTCCCATACACGGAGTTCGGTTTCAAAGTCGGTTTGTGGACACACGCTTGGCCCCCTACACTATGGTCCCTGCACACGAAACAGGGCGTTCAGATCGTTCAGTCTTTTTCCGTACAGCCTCAACTGGCTAGGTCTCAATTCTCACGATGCACATGAGAAAATCGTCAAGCGACAGATAGGCATTCTGTCTCGCCTTCACGCGAGACCACCAAACCTCCGCCAACCTCACCTGCGTTACCCCCTCACGAGCGCATGCACCTACGAGTTCTCTATTCAAGCCGCTCAGACCGGCACCCGAGTCGGAGAGGTTGAACGTGTGCCCAGCATCCACTCTGAACGCCTCAAGAAACGTTCTGCTGTAACCTTTGCTTGTCCTGCCGAGTGCTTTCCCGCGTAGTCTGGTCCATGAGTCCGCTGAGCCAACGCTTGCTGCCGCAGTCCACAAGTACGACCACCTCAACGATGGCATGAACTTCGCGTCGCCGACGGCGTCATTGTCATACCACCATTGCGCACGGTTGACCGGGATGACTCCAACCCAATTTCGTATCCGGCCGACCACGAGTTGGTAGGCGCGCTGACATTGGCTAGCACCAATTCCGGGCCGAAGTGAGGCGAGCCGCAGCGTGTCTTCCAGCAGATCGATTCTGACCGCCGTCGACGTCTGATTCGCCAGCAACTTGAACTCCCAGGCCTCCTCCCACCCATCGCATCCATCGGCCAGTACGACGAGGTCCACCGAAGCGCTCCGGCCTGGGGTGCCAAGTGAACCAAGGACCGGGTGAGGTAGTTCACTCCTCACGTTTCTGCCCGACGCCCAAATCGCCTCTCCAGTCGCATCGCGAATCATGGACTCGTTCATGAAGACCTCTTCCGAACCCATTAGGACCTTGGGGCGGAGAAAGCTGGCAAGTGCGGTGCCGATAGACGGGACAGTGTAGGCGGGGATTTGTGGCAATGCGGGCTGCTCCTCAGGCTCTTCTCATGGTTGCGAGCCTATCGCGAGTTCCACTCCAGGACGCCTGGGTCCGGATGGGCCAGTCGATCATATGCTTCGAGAATCATACTCTTGGTCCGATAGTCTCCGTACTTTGCCTCGTCGTTCTGTCTGACCACATGGAACGTATCCAATATGTATTCGACATCATCACGTCCGATTCCGTACAGATGGAAAAAGACGGCATCCAGGTCACACCTGATTCCGAGGCGTCTGTTCTCGTCCCAGCCGAACGGGGGCCCCTCAAACCCGCAGTCACGGGCGAACGGCTTGAGCTCATCTGATACGTACACGAGCTCGACAACACGTGAAAGCAACCATTCCCCGACAGTCTGGCCTCGAGACCAAGGCGGAACCTCCGAATAGACGGCGGGCGGAAGCACGGGCAACTGTCTCATTGTGAAGTACTTCAAGCTGGCGCCTCCCGATTTCTGTCTGGCAGCATAGTCGAGACAGAAGGAGGCGAGATTCCCCAGCAGGAGAGCGCACAGCGGCGGTGACTTCTGAGGAAACATGAGTAAGAACTTGTCGCCGCAGCCCGCACTAGGAATCAGGCCAGCAATGACCGTGCGCAAGTCCGTGTTTCGGCATATATCCCGCCACCCCAGCAGCCACCCCCGCTCCCACCGGCCCTTGAGCCGTGCCTCAACCTCCGCCTTCGGCACCCAGTAGCGCGGCAGTGCCACCGCCGCAGGGTCAGCCTTCTCATCGTCGGTCATGTCGCGCGTGTCCAGCCCGTCGTAGGTGGCCCAGCGATGGTCGAAGTGGTGAATCATTTTCGCCTCATACAACGGCAGATACCGCTCCTCACTGCGCCCAGCGCTGGGGCTCAGCGCCCCCTCCCCTCCCCGCACAAACACGTTCCCCTGCAGCCGCCACCCATCCGCCTCCAGCTCGGCCCGCGTGCGGAAGAGGTGCGAGTCGTTGGCCATATGGAACATCGCCATGAACGAGATCCCCCACGGGTTCTCCTCCGGCGGCCCCTCGCGGATCAGCACCGGCACGCGCCGGTAGATGCCCTTGGTGATCTCGGCGTCGCGACGAGTGCGAAACACCGGGCAGGTGCGGGTGTTGGGGTTGAGAAGCGCGATGTCCTCGGCCGAAAGCTCTATGCGCCTGGCCGGGTCCTTCATCTCCTCCACGGTCCAGACGTTCCAGCAGAACTCCATGATGCGACCGGGGACTGCCCTTGCGTCCAGAGTAAGGAGCCCGAAGGTCACCGTGTGTTCCACGGGGCGTGGGAAGAGGAAGCGTTCGTTCTTGAAGCCGAAGTAGCTCACTAGCATGTGGTGATCCACGATGTGCTGGAAGAAGTACTTTGTCGTGTCGTCGGTCGCGATGCCGGTCGGGACAATGGTACCTACACGACCGCTCGGCCCAAGAAGGAGACACTTGGTCTCTGCGAAGATAGAGTAGGTGTTCACATCTCCCCGCCCGCAGAGCGGATAGCGCCCCGAACTCCGCACCAGATGGCTCTCGCCCTCAGCCGTGCGCCGGGCCTCGAGGAAGGCCGCGTAGAGCGCGGGGTCGTCCTCCTTCAGCCGCTCGATCATCCGCCTGCGCGCCGCCGCATTCTGTGCCAGGGCGATCTCGGGGTTCCTGGCGCCGAAGAACTCCTGCTCCTGCAGTTTGATGCGCTCCCACGGCGGGTTCCCCAACACCACGTCGAACCCGCCCTCCCAGCCGGGGCCGTCGCCGACCGCCGTGGCACCGCCCCCGGCCGTCTTCAGCACCTCCGGGAAGGCCAGGTGCCAGTGGAAGAACCGATACTCCCCGGCCAGGAGCTCGATCTCGGCCCGCAGGCTCGCGGGCACGCTCTCCGGGTCACGCGACAGGCGCACGAACACGTCATGGGTGACGGCGGGCACGCCCGGGACCTTGCGGCACACGAAGGCCGCGCACCAGGCGTCGGCCGCCAGCTTCGCCCGCCGGTACTCCGCCGACCGGGAGAGTCCCTCATACCGCTCCTCCTTGGCCCGGATGGCGGTGAGAGAGTCGTCGTCCAGGCGGTCGATGTCGACGAGGGTCCGCGCCAGCCCGGCGGTGTCGAGCGTAGGCAGGGTGCCGGCGAACAGGGTCCCCTGGCCTGTGCGCTGCTGCCGGTTCTGCTTCCTGAGCTCGGCGACCACCTTCTTGTCGTCGCCCTCCAGGGCCTGGAACGCCTCGTCGGGGACGCCGGCCGCAAGCAGCGCCGGGGTGGCTCCCAGCAGGCTGTTGCCGCACAGGATGCGGTGGTCGAGGAACGACAGAGGCTTGCCCGGTTCGAGCGCCTCCATCCACAGGCTCACCTTGCACAGCTCCACCGCCATGGGGTTGACGTCCACCCCGTAGAGGCAGTGGCCGATGACGTCGCGAAGAGCAGTGCGCTGAGCCTCCGGAGAGGGCTCCTCGTCACCCGTGCGGATGGCGGCCAGCCGTTTGGCCAGCCGGTGCGCGGCCGCCACCAGGAAGTGGCCGCTGCCGCAGGCCGGGTCGCAGATGCGCAGGC
>CAYNXN010000118.1:0-4766 GCA_964401175.1 uncultured Dehalococcoidales bacterium
GCTCACACCTGGCCACCTCGGAGCTGTTTGTGAGTGATCCGTGCCAGGTGTACCGGCCGGCGAAGCGTTACTACGCCGAGATCATGATGCCCTTCCGCTCGAACATCGTGAAGCATCTGGAGAAGCTGGCCGCGTACGATATCGAGATGATCGCGCCCAGCCACGGTCCGTTGCATGACAACCCGGACTACATAATGGGGGTCTACCGTGAGTGGGTGTCAGGGCCACTGGCCAACAAAGTGGTGGTTCCCTACGTCTCCATGCATGGCAGCACCCAGGTCATCGTCGACCGGTTGGTCGGCGGGCTGGTTGAGAAGGGTGTGCTTGTGGTGCCGCACAAGGTCAGCGGCGGAGATTCCGGCAGGCTGGCCATGGAACTCGTGGATGCGGCAACCGTGGTGTTGGGCACCCCCACGGTGCTGGCGGGCGCCCATCCGCAGGTGGCGTACGCCGCGATGCTGGCGAACGCGCTACGCCCGCGGTTGATGTTTGCGTCAATAGTCGGCTCGTATGGCTGGGGAGGCAAGGCGGTGGAACAGATCCTGGCGCTTGTGCCCAATCTGAAAGTTGAAGTGCTGGACCCGGTTATCATCAAGGGGCTGCCCTCGGAGGAGCAGCTCGCGGCTATAGACATCCTGACGTCCCGAATAGTGGAGAAGCATCGCGAAGCAGGGCTCGCGTAATGGCGTCACCTGTGCAGCGCATGGCGTAAGCGTAGCGAGAGAGGAGGTAAGCAAATGCGAGTAGGTGACATACTGAAGACGGCGGCGGTTGAGGGGAAGGAGAAGCACGTTCCATTCATTGAGGTAGGCAAGGGCAAGGGCGAGGGTGGTGCGGATGTGGTGCATGTGGTGGTAGGTAAGGAAGTGCCTCATCCCAATACGACGGAGCACCACATTGCCTGGGTGCAGCTCTTTGGCGTGAAGCAGGACGGACAGGTGATCAGCCTTGGCCGGGCCGATTTCGCGCCGGGGTACACCAGCCCCAACGTGAGATTCCAGGTCCCGGTCGCACAGTTCAAGGCGTTCTGCGCACTGGAGTACTGCAATATCCATGGCGTCTGGGAGAACTGCCTCGAGCTGTAGCGTTCGCGATTCCCGACCGGGACTGACGTAGCGCTGCGTTGCGCTCGGTAATGAGAATCGAGACCTCGGCGTCGCAATCGTGAATAGGGAGAAACAAGGATATGGAAGAGCAACAGGCTCAGGTTATCAGCATGCCGAAGCTGGGCGAGAAGGCCCCGGATTTCGAGGCGCTCACCACGTTTGGCACACTCAAGTTGTCGGACTTCAAGGGTAGCTGGGTCATCATGTTTTCGCACCCCGCGGACTTCACGCCGGTGTGCACCACCGAGTTCATGGCGTTCGCTCAGATTCAGCCCGAGCTGAAGAAGCGCGGAGTGGAACTCCTTGGTCTCAGCGTTGACAGCATCACCTCGCATATCGCGTGGGCGCGCAATATCGAGGAGAAGGCCGGTGTGAAGATCAACTTCCCCATCATCGCAGACCTGAACAAGGAGGTCTCCGCGGTCTTCGGCATGGTTCACCCGGGACAGAGCAAGACCGAGACTGTGCGTGCCGTGTTCGTCATCGACCCCAACCAGGTCATCAGGCTCATCCTCTACTATCCCTTGACCACCGGACGAAACATGGATGAGATTCTCCGCGTTGTCGACGCGCTGCAGACGTCGGATGCGAACGGCGTGGCTACTCCGGCCAACTGGCGCCCTGGCGAGATGGTGATTGTACCGCCGCCCAAGACGCAGGAGATGGCAGCGGAGAGGATGAAGCAGGGCTACGAGTGCGTTGACTGGTACTTCTGCAAGAAGAAGCTCTAGGAGGCGATGAGACATGCCATGCGTGAGTCCTGACGGCACACCAACCGAATCGGGTCTCAAGATGCTCGCTGCGTTGAAGGCCGGTAAGTCATCCCCGGAGGACATCGCCGCCGCGACGGAGATGCCGCTCTTCAGGGTACGCAGCGGTATCCGCGACCTCGTTGCGGGCGGACTCGCTGTTGAGCACGATGGCGCCTTCTCGCTCACCGACCAGGGTGCCGCGGCTTTATAGCTGACGGCGTGCATTCCAGCGGCAAGACTTCGAGAGCGGGCGCAGTCCGGACGGGGAGGCTACCGGTCCGCTGCGCCCGCTCGTTATGATGGCAGCGATAGATGCCGGGAGGAGATGCTATGACGAGTGCAGGTCGATTCACCTTTCTGGTTGCCGGAGAAGCAGGCCATGGCGTTCGGCGTGCGGGCAACGTGGCTGCCGACTTCTTCGGAGGGCTGGGCAGGTACACGTTCCAGATGGACGACTATCAGAGCCTCATTCGTGGGGGCCAGAACTTCGGGGTCGTTACCTCGTCGCCCTCGCCGGTGTACAGCCACTACATGCGCAGCGATCTCGTTGTGGCTCTGGACGCGCGCAGCTACCACTGTCACGTGAATCATGTGGCGCCCGGTGGGGTACTGGTGTACAACTCCGATGCGGTGAAGGACGCGGCCGCACCGGCAGTCGGGCTGCAGATGTCCACGCTCGCGTCGGGCTATTCACAACCGGCACTCCGCCTTGGGGTCGGCGCGGTGGTGGTGTTGCTCACGGCGGTTGGGCTGTCGCGGGATGAGGTGGCGGCGTTCGTAGGGCTCAAGTACGAACGTGACGCGGAGAGCAACGTGGCGTACGGGCTCGCGGTTTTCGATGGCATCGCCGGGACGTTGCATGGCCGCTTCCCGCTCGCACCCGGAGATGCTCCGGCCACGATGCTCGCCGGGAACGAAGCCATCGGACTCGGGATGTATGCAGGAGGATTGGACATCTACTTCGCGTATCCCATGACCCCGTCTTCGTCGATTCTGCACTTCCTCGCGTCAAAGGCAGAGGAACTGGGAATTACGGTGGTGCACCCCGAGAGCGAAATCGCCGTCATGAATATGGCGATCGGAGCCGCGTCTGTCGGCGCCAGAGCGGCTGTTGGCAGCAGCGGGGGTGGACTCGCGCTCATGGAAGAAGGGATGTCTCTGGCCGGAATGTCGGAGACGCCCGTGCTCTGCATCCTTTCGTCGCGGCCCGGCCCCTCGACCGGCGTGCCGACCTACACCGCTCAGGGCGATCTCTTCTTCGCACTGAACCAGGGACATGGGGAGTTTCCGCGCATCGTCGCCTCGCCGGGCACCGTCAGCGAAGCCTATGAGATGGCCGCTCAACTCATGGGCCTCGCCTGGGCCTTCCAGACACCGGCCATTCTGCTGACGGAGAAGCATCTGTCCGAGAGCCGGATGACGGTGGACATCCCCGAGACGCTGCCCGAGATCGTGGCGCCTGTTCTGGGTCGTG
Organism: uncultured Dehalococcoidales bacterium; assembly: GCA_964401175.1. Taxonomy (GTDB): domain Bacteria; phylum Chloroflexota; class Dehalococcoidia; order GIF9; family AB-539-J10; genus SKVJ01. Next base: position 3,333 of record CAYNXN010000118.1, read on the forward strand.
GTGGGGTGAAGTATCGACGGTATGAGAATACCCGGAACGGTGTGTCGCCTCTGGCGTTTGCCCCGTCGAACGGATTCGTGAAGTGGACCAGCTACGAGCATGACGAGACGGGGATCACCACCGAAGAAGCGGGAAAGATCACCCTGATGCAACAGAAACGACTGCGCAAGCGTGAAAGCCTGGTGCGGACGCTCCGCGGCATGAAAACGGTGAACCGTTTTGGTTCCGGCGGGAAGACTATCGTGACCTACGGCTCCACCACGATGAGCGTGCTTGAGGCGGTTGCCTGCGGCGGTCTGGACGTGACGGTGCTGCAGCCGTTGTATCTGGAGCCGTTCCCGGTATGGGAATTCGGCGATGTGGTGAAGGACGGCGTGATCGTGGTGGAGCAGAGTTGCGCCGGACAGCTCGCGATGTTGCTGCGGCGGACGTGCGGACTCGAGGTAACCGGCTCTGTTACGCAGTGTGACGGCAGACCGTTCGATCCCGAGGATCTCGCAACGCGGCTCAAGGAGGTGCTCGCTGATGGATGATCTGGCGACCTATGCGGAGAACACCTGGTGCCCCGGATGCGGCAACTTCGGCATCCTGAATGCTTTCAAGAAGGCCGTGCGCGCCCTCGAGGCGGACGGAATCCCACGGCGAGAAGTGGTCATAGTCACCGGAATCGGCTGTCATGGCAAGATCTTCGACTACCTGGGACTGAGCGGCTTCTACTCGTTGCATGGCCGTTCAGTCGCCACCGCTCAGGGAATGAAGCTGGCCAATCCCGGCCTGAAGGTTGTGGTCTTCGCGGGAGACGGTGATGCCTATGGCGAGGGGTTGGCTCATGTCTTGTTCGCGGCCAAGCGAAATGCGGACATCACCCTTATCGTGCACAACAATGGAACCTACGGACTGACGACGGGGCAGGCCACCCCGACCAGCGTAAAGGGATTCCGGGGACCTTCGACTCCGCAGGGGAGTATCGAGGAGCCGCTCAATCCGCTGACGCTGGCACTGACGGCGGGCGCAACGTTCGTGGCGCGCGGCTATCCGATGAAGCTGGACCATCTTGCCGGCCTGTTCGTGCGTGCCATCAGACACGAAGGCTTCTCTCTCGTTGACGTGCTGCAGCCATGTGTCACGTTCAACAACACCTACGAGCTATACAACAAGTCTGTCACGGAGCTGGACGTGCTCCCTTCGTCGCTGGAGGATGCTCTCGGTGCAGCCCGAAGGACGGATCGATTACTCCTCGGGGTGATGAGAGAGACCTCAGCCGAGCCTTATCATCGCAGGGTGACAGGCTCGCGGAACAGTTTGTTAGAGAGGCGGCGCGATGCTGAGCGCGCCAGACTGGTACGTGAGGCGCTGTTGTGAGCGGCGGGGTAATTGCACGGCGGTCTTGCTGTCGTGACGTGAGGGAAAGAGAGGTGTGGCGATGAGATGCAG
>CAYNXN010000119.1:0-4760 GCA_964401175.1 uncultured Dehalococcoidales bacterium
CCAACGAATCAGATCTGCCATATCCATCACCTCCTTCTTTCACCACACGATCCCTTTGCACGCACCATCCACTCCGCGCTTCCCCACCAACTGCAGGATCACTGCGGTCCCCCGGCACCGCGGCCCGGACTTCCCCTCTGCTCCAGGACTCTGCACAGGTCGCGGCGCCTTGGACTGCTCACTTCCGGAGTCTCGGTCCTGCGACCGGCACTCCCGTTACTTCGACTTCACCACTATCTTCTTGGGCTTGGCTTCCTCCGCCTTCGGCACCACCACGGTCAGCACCCCATTCTCCACCTGCGCCTCTATCTTCGCTGCGTCGATAGGAGCCGGCAGTGTCAGCATGCGGACCACGTCGCCACAACCAAGCTCGGCGGCAAACCAGTTGTACGACCTGGCCTCTTCTCTCTCCACCTCTCCCGGAACGTGGGCCTTGATGCTGACCGTCTCACGCTCTGCGGAGATCTCTACCTCATCGGCCTTCACGCCCGGAACGTAGGCTTTGACCACATACTCCCCATCCTTCTCGTACACGTCGACCGGCATGGACCTGGCGCCGGCGGCACCACCCGCACCCGCCGCTGCCCGCTGAGGCCTCACGACGCTCTGCTCGAACAGGCGGTCCATCGCATCCCTCAGACTCACAATGTCACCAAAGGGTTCCCAACGCTGCATTACCATTTCTTCTCACCTCCATCTAGCCGATTCTTGTGTTCTATGGGCGAAGGAGAACTCAGCCGCCTTCCGTGGCCTTGCCCTCGTTCGCATCTGCACGCTCCATTCGCAGTATCACGCCAATCCCTTTCAGGTTCACGCCCTCGCACTCCAGCTTCGCCACCTCCCGTATCCGCTCGATATCGCAGTTGGAGAACAACCTCTGCCCGCCCTCGGTTCGTGCCGGCTTCACCAGCCCCGCTGCCTCATACCGTCGTATGCGGTACGCATCCACCCCGGTCATTGAGACCGCCACGGACATCACATATCTCCCGGACTCCTCCGTCCATTCCTCCCGAGCGCTATCGCGGCGTTCCGCTGACGAAGCCATCGCAACCTCTCCACCTCTCCCTCACACTGGTTCAATTTATGCAAAGGTGATTGTAGAGAATCTCACAACATGTGTCAAATCATCTTCAGTGCTATTGGCATATTATCTACGGTGCTGCACATGTTTTGTGCGACAAGATGCAGGTACATCAGAAGACGATGACGGTGGGCCACAATGCGTCGCGGACCACTGGCAGTGGAGAATGAGGTCGGGCGGCTTCCTCAGTTATCCAGGAAGCCGCCCGTAATCGGCGTGTGGCGGGCACCAGGTACTACGGGAACGACACACTCACGGAACCGAGGCGGTCGCACGCGGCGTTGAAACAGTCGCCGCGCGAGACGATCTCGGGTTTCATCATGCTCCCGGTGATGACCACCTGGCCCCGGCGCAGGCCGCCCAGTCCGAGGGCTGACAGCTTGTTCGCCACCCACGCAACGACACCCGCCGGATTGCCGAGCGCCGCGGCCCCGGCGCCGGTCGAGACGATCTGGCCGTTCTTCGAAAGCACACAGCCAACCAGACGTAGATCGAAGCCGCGCACGGGTGTGATCTGCCCACCCAATACGACGCCCCAGCCGCCATCGCTGTCCGCGATGATATCCGCGGCAGTCACCTTCCAGTCGCTGAAGCGTACGCCCACGATCTCGATGGCGGGCACCACTCCTTCCAGCGCCTGCAACGCCATCGTAACGGTCACGCCGGGTCCCTTCAGGTCCTCTGCGAGAACGCAACCTATCTCCGGTTCCACCATAGGCTGAGTGAGCGTCTCAAATGGGATCACTGCCCCATCTGAGAAGGTCCGTGAGTCGAACAGGAACCCGGCAGCCGGCTCTCCCATGGCAAACTGCTGCTGAATCGCCTTGTTCGTGAATGCAGCCTTCACTCCGACGATGCGCGCACCCGCGTCCATCCTTGACTGGACGGTCCTGAGCTGGATGGCGTAGGCCTGCTCCTGCGTCAGCCCCTGGCACCGTTGCGACAGCGGCGCCACCGGACGCCGGTCTCTTTCGGCGGCCAACAACTCATCAGAAAGGCGACGGACATCAGCGTCAGACAGTATTGCCATGCTTCCTCCTTCAAATCGTTACGTGGTTCATCACGGCTCAGGCGTCTTATTGCGCCTCGACCATCCGGCGTCCAAGATCGGCCAGGGACGCCGCAACAGCCTCATTGGAGGCGGCGCCTCCCGGCTCTTTCGCCAGTGCGGACACCTCGCCGGTCCATTCCAGTTTGCACAGGTCCGCATACGTCTTCAGGTTCTCAACCGTCCGGCCAAAGGTATCTTCCGCCACCACGACTCCGGCCACCCGCTTCCCCCGCAACAGGGGCCAGATGGGCAGAGTCCTGTCCATGAAGTTCTTGAGCAGTCCTGAAAGCATGTAGAAGTACACGGGAGTGCCAAAGACGAATCCATCCGCGGCCAGCATCTTGTCCAGGAGCGGCGCCATGTCGTCCTTGATGACGCAGACCCCCGGCTTTCGGTCCCTGCCCACCTCACACGTCAGGCAGCCACGGCATAGCTTGATGTCCTTCTCACGCAGCAGCACGATCTCAGTTTCCGCGCCGGCGCCGCGTGCCGCCTCCAGCACCTTCGCCACCATCCATTCTGTGTTCCCCGTCCGGGGAGACCCGCTGATTCCCATGACCCGCATCACGCACCTCCTTCGCATAGCCTAGCGCGTGCCAATTGCCGCGATTGTACATACACTCATTCCCTCATGCACATCGAGGTGACTTGCGACGGCTGCCAATATCTGTTTGAATGTGGTCAGGGTATACCTGCCGCACGTTCGCGCGAATCATGACCGCGCAGGGGAAGCGCCCAAAGAACAAGGGCATTCCCGCCATACGAATCACTGACTTCCTTCCATCTTCGGACGTTGCCCCGCCGAATCGCCTTCAGGAGGTGCAATAGTGACTCAGAAGACTATCGCCATCATCGGCTCCGGCCTTGGTGGCCTCGCCGCGGGAATTTTCGGGCAGCTCAATGGCTACAAGACCGACATCTTTGAACTGCACACCATCCCGGGCGGCCAGTGCACGGGGTGGAAGCGCAAGGACTTCAGGTTCGACGCCTGCATCCACCACCTGTTTGGCTGTTCCCCCGCTTCGCCGCTCTACTCGATCTGGGAGGAGATCGGCGCGGCACCGCGCCACTTCATCCCGCTGAAGGAGTGCGTCAGCGTGCTCTCGCCGCAGGGGAAGCTGTTCCGCGACTACTACGACCTCGAGTTGCTCCAGAGCCACATGAACCAGTTGGCGCCATGTGACCACCGGATGATACGCGATTACATCAGCGGCATACGCAGTATGGCAAAGTCGGACGCAATGGGAAAGATGACGGTTGGCTCACAACTCGACCTCCTCACCTCACTACCCGGACTACTGCGCTCGTTCCGCTGGCTCCGGCCTACGATGGCGAAGTACGGCGAACGCTTCGCCGATCCGTTCATGCGCCGGGCGATGCCCTTGCTCGTGTATGGCAACCCCAGCATACCGCTCATGATTCACCTCGTCCGCCATGCGTACGGCATCACCGGCGCCTTGCAGTGGCCAGCTGGCGGCGCACTCGATTTCGCCAGGTCAGTCGCGACACGCTACACGAACCTCGGGGGCCAGATCCACTACAAGTCGAAGGTGGTCGAAATCCTTACCCGGGACGGCAAGGCGTCCGGGGTGAAGCTTGAAGATGGTACGGAACATGCGGCCGACATCGTCATCTCCAATGCCGACGGGCGCAGGACCATCAACGACCTCCTGGGCGGCCGCTTCGTCGACCACGAGGTGACAGAGTGGTGTAGGCCGGCACCGGACGAAATGGGCTTCGCCGTGCAGGTCTTTCTCGGAGTGAAGCGCGACATTTCTCACGACCCGTCCTCGATGATCATCCTGTTCGATGAACCTATCATGCTCGCCAACCGACTGTGCCATGAGATGGAATTGCAGACGTACGGTTTCGACCCCTCGATGGCGCCGGCAGGCAAGGGCGTCATAAAGGTGGAACTCACCTCGCAGTACTCGTATTGGCGAGATCTCGCGGCCGACCGCTCCCGCTACCTGTCGGCGAAGCAGGAGTTGGCGGACAGAGTCATCTCTCTCCTCGAGCAGCACTACTTCTCGGGGCTGCGACAGGAGGTCGAAGTTGTGGACATCGCCACGCTACTCACCTGGGAGCGCTACACCGGGGGGACGATGGGGCTCGGCATATACCCCAATCGGAAGGTATCCCTCACAGGAAGCATCTTCTCCAAGGCGAAGCCACTCGGTCTCCCCGGATTGGATGACCTCTACTTCGCCGGCACCTGGGCCACTTCCACAGGCGCGCTCTTCATGAATGCGCTTTCCGGCAAGCGGGTGATCGAGGGGCTGTGCCGCAAGGACGGCAAGGGGTTCACCTCCCGGTAGCGACCGCCATCGCCCTGTGCGCGAACGCACTCCAGGCCGCGACCGTGCTGGTTTTGCGTCCAGCCGTTGACGGTTGTACACTCGCTGCAAGACCGAGGAGGAGGTGCCTCATGGGCAATCAGGCTGGCGGCTTCCGCCGGGACATCGCGTTGCGCTCCATTCCTGCGCTCGCAGGTATCATCTGCCTTGTGGTCGCCTTCCGCATGGTCAGTCCCTCCCATGCCACTTTCGTTCTGCTGGTGGGCGAGGGCGTGGTGCTGTTCGCCCTTGCCGCCTTCCTCGTCTGGCGCTACTTGAAGACCCCGGAGTC
>CAYNXN010000120.1:0-4586 GCA_964401175.1 uncultured Dehalococcoidales bacterium
GTGAGCCATGAGACTTACTGCGACGTGGTCCGGGTGGGGCAGTCCCGCTCGCCGCTGACGAACCACGGGACCCGGCGGCTTCTCTTCTTGTGGGCCTGCGCCTCGGGGATGTGATTACCTCGCGAGTCAAACTCTCTGACGTGAAGGTACGCGAGGGGCGGCTGGGAGAGATGTTCATCCTCACGTATGAGGCCGAGACCGTGAACCAGCGTGGCGAACTCGTGGCGCGCAGTACTAACACCATCGTCAATTACTGAAGCCGTGGAGGTTCATGCCGTGGGTTTCAAACGCAAGCTGCGCGAGAGTGTTGACAGGAACCGGAGCCTTCTCTGCATCGGGCTGGACCCCGACCCCGAGAAGCTGCCAGCGGGCCTGTCCATAGAGGCATTCAACCGTGCCATCATCGAGGCCACGAGCGACCTCGTCTGCGCCTACAAGCCGAACCTGGCCTTCTATGAGGCACTCGGCATCGAGGGGCTGCGGGCGCTGGAAGCAACGGTAGCTGCGGTGCCCCCCGGCATCCCCGTGATCGGAGACGCCAAGCGCGGAGACATCGGCAACACCGCCCGTCACTACGCGAGGTCGTTGTTCGACGTGTTCGGCTTCGACGCCGTCACCCTGAGTCCCTACCTTGGACTGGACTCCGTCGAACCATTCATCGCCTACGCCGACCGTGGCGCGTTTCTGTTGTGCCGCACGTCCAATCCAAGCGCAAAGGACTTTCAGGACCTGAGAATCGACGGGCAGCCACTGTACGAGCACGTGGCTTTCAAGGCCCTCGAGTGGAATGTCCACGGGAACATCGGGCTCGTGGTGGGCGCAACCTACCCCCAGGAGCTGGCGCGGATTCGCCAGGTATGCCCGACGATGCCGCTGCTCATCCCGGGCGTAGGCAGCCAGGGAGGCGATGTCGAGGCGGTCGTGCGCTTCGGTACCGATGAGGCCGGAACGAACGCAATCATCAACGTCTCACGAGCCGTCCTCTACGCGTCCACTGCGCCCGACTTTGCCACCGCCGCCCGGGCCAGCGCGCTGAAGCTTCGCGACGAGATCAACACCTACAGGCGCCAGCCGTGAGCGACGCAGCCGAACCACCGCGCTCCGATGAGCGGGATGTCCGCCCCGGCGACGTTGTGGCCCTGCGCAAAGCACACCCCTGTGGCAGTTGCGAATGGACGGTGACACGCATCGGCGCCGACATCGGGCTGCGTTGCCGCCGTTGCGCACGAGACATCATGCTGCCGCGGCATGAGTTTCGTCTTCGCCTCCGTCGGGTGCTGCAGTGGGTCGACCAGTGACTCCCCGGAGCCGGCACCCTCGCCATCACTTGCGGCTGCCACAGCCCCCGCCTACAATCCGGTTGTGGAGCGGTGCATCGTTCATGCAGACCTGGATGCCTTCTTCGTCTCCGTGGAACAGCGGTACGATCCATCGCTGAAAGGCAAGGCCGTGGTGGTCGGCGGACACCCGGAGTCGAGGGGAGTGGTCTCGGCTGCATCGTACGAAGCCCGGCGGTACGGCGTACACTCGGCGATGCCACTGGTCCAGGCGAGGCGCCTGTGTCCCCACGCGGTCTTCGTGCCGCTGCATTTCTCGCGATACGTCGAGGCATCGCGCCAGTTCATGCAGTTGCTCGCATCCATGGCGCCAGTCACCGAACCGCTCGGGCTCGATGAGGCGTTTCTCGATGTGTCCAGTGCCGTGCCGAACTACGATGCCGCCCACCAATTCGCGGTGGAACTGAAGCGCCGAGTTCGCCAGCACATAGAACTGGTGGCCTCGATTGGCGTGGCTTCGTGCAAGATAGTGGCGAAGGTCGCCTCGGACCGCGACAAGCCGGATGGGCTGGTGGTCGTGCGCCCGGGAGAGGAGGCATCGTTTCTGGCGCCCCTCAGCATACGAAAGCTGCCGGGCGTAGGAAAGAAGACCGAGGAGAGCCTCAACGAGATAGGCGTGACAACCGTGGGCGAGCTGGCGGCACTGCCCGAGACAGTGCTGCGGAGCCGGTTTGGACAGTACGGTGTGATGTTACAGCGCCACGCCAAGGGGATAGACCCCGTCCCGGTCGCGCCGAGAGGCGAACCACAGTCGATGAGCCGGGAGACGACGTTTGAGAGCGACACCCGCGACTCCGGGCGGCTGCTTGCAGTGCTGCGATCCATGTGCGCGGAGCTGGCGCAGGACCTGCGCCGCCACGGCAAGCGCGCCCGAACCGTCACGGTCAAGCTCCGCTATGAGGACTTCCTCACCATAACCCGCCAGACGTCACTCCGTGAAGAGAGCGCCGAGCCCGAGACGCTTTTCCGCGCTGCCGCGCCATTGCTGCAGGCGCTCATCGCGGCGGACCGCAGGCGGATTCGCCTGGTCGGAGTCCGGGTCTCTCGACTGTCCGGGCCGGAACGACAGTTGGACATGTTCTCGCCACAGAGCGCCAGGCTGCAGCAGCTGGAGCGGGCCATCGCCGAGGTTCACAGCCTGTACGGTCCAGACTCCCTCATATACCTGGAGGAAAGGGAGAGAAAGTCGAAGCCTGCGTCATAAACGACTTGACAGACGTGACCGCGCCCCTTTACTATGTGCGCTCATACGGAAATGGATACCTTTGCTGTGACAGTCTCCCTCGGCCTCATCCTTAGCATCGTCATTATTGTGCGCACCGTGCGTGCGCCTGGGAGGGTGTCCAGCTAGTCCACACCGTTACACAACGAGATGTTAGAGGGGCCCTCCCAGGTGGAGGGCCCCTCTCTTTTATTGCAGCGAGGCGCAACACAACGACGAGAAAGGAGCACCATGAAACGGACAGGCGCACAGATCCTCTGCGAATCCCTGCTGAGAGAGGGAGTCGAGGTGATTTTCGGCATTTCGGGCGGCACTGTCATTCCCCTGTATGACGCTTTCTCGGAGTATCCTCAGATTCGCCGCGTCCTCGTACGGCACGAACAGGCTGCGGCACACGCGGCCGCGGGCTACGCCCGCGTGCGACAGAAGGCTGGTGTCTGCGTGGCCACGTCGGGCCCGGGGGCCACAAACCTGGTGACCGGCATCGCCGACGCGTATATGGACTCGACGCCCCTGGTGGTAATCACGGGGCAGGTGGCAACGGGGCTCATCGGCAAAGACGCCTTCCAGGAATGCGATATCACCGGAATCACCCTGCCCATCGTCAAGCACAACTACCTGGTACAGGATGCGGCCGACCTGGCGAGAATCGTCAAGGAAGCGTTCCACATCGCGCAGACCGGCCGGCCCGGCCCGGTGCTCATCGACATCCCCAAGAACGTCCAGTTGGCGGTCGCCGATTTCGAATACCCCGAGAGCATCAATCTGCCCGGCTACAGAGCAGAGCGAAAGCCCGATCCGGCGCACGTTGCGAATGCGGCGGAATTGCTCAACAAGTCGGAGCGTCCCGTCATCATCGCAGGAAGGGGGGTGATCGTCTCCCGGGCTTACGAGGAGCTGCGAGAGCTGGCCGAGACGTTGCAGGCGCCGGTGGTTCACACCATGCTTGGACTCGGTTCGTTCCCTCCGCAGCATGACCTCGACCTGGGGATGCTCGGACACCATGGAACCGTCGCTGCAAACAAAGCGGTCCAGAACGCCGACCTCGTCCTGGCGATAGGCACGCGCCTTAGTGATCGGGCGACGATGCGGACTCGTGATTTCGCGTCCAGAGCGGTGGTAGTGCACGTTGATATCGAACCGGCCGAGATCGGGAAGAACATCGTTCCGTTCGCCTCCATCGTGGGCGATGCGGGAGAGGTCCTGCGGCAGTTGAATCCTATGGTGACAAGAGTCGACCGGCCGGAGTGGCTGACACAGGTGCGGACATGGCGGGCCAATCATCCGCTGGTGTCGCACACACAATCGTCGAAGCTCTCAGCGCGTACGGCCATCCGCAGCGTCTGTCGCTCCGCGAACGAGCGAACGGTCGTCGTGACCGGCGTCGGCCAGCACCAGATGTTTGCCGCCCAGGAGTTCCGTTCTCCACGCCTCAACGGACTGGTCTCTTCGGGGGGCCATGGAACGATGGGCTTCGAGTTGCCGGCAGCGATGGGCGTGCAGATGGCCTGTCCGGACGAGGAGGTGTGGGTTGTGGCCGGGGATGGCGGCTTCCAGATGACGATGCAGGAGCTATCCACCGTCGTGCAGGAAGGATTGCCGGTCAAGATCGCTCTCATCAGCAACGGCTACCTCGGCATGGTGCGGCAATGGCAGGACCTGTTTCAGAAGCGCAACTACGTGGACGTGGCGTTGCACGCGCCGGACTTTGTGAAGCTGGCCGACGCGTACGGCATCCAGGCGGTCCGCGTGGAGAACGAGGACGAAGTGAGTCCGGCGGTGGAGCGAGCTCGGGCGCATCGGGGGCCTTTCCTCATCGAGTTCGTGGTCGACCCCGAGGAGAACGTGTACCCGATGGTCGCTCCCGGCGAGAGCCTCGATTGCATGATCGAGGCGCCGGAGCGGGTGACCGCGTGACAGTGAGAGGAGTTCAGTGATGGAAGAACGACTGCACACACTCGTCTCACTGGTTCAGGATGAGCCCGGCGTCCTGACACGCGTCGCCGGGTTGTTCCGTCGGCGTGGTT
>CAYNXN010000121.1:0-4561 GCA_964401175.1 uncultured Dehalococcoidales bacterium
ATCCTGAGCAGGCGAAACTGATGCTGGATGGCGACTCGTTTGAGTTCGTGTCCGGGAAGGGCCTCAATCCCAGCCGCTGGCCACTGACCGAGTGGCTTACGCGCGACCCGTAGCCGGAGGTTTGTGGCCGGCTATCGTTTGCGTCGGAACCAGCTGGGGCGCACGGTCAGCACCATGTGCGCTGCCAGCAGCACCACGAAGGGCAACCAGAGCCAGAGGTGCAACCGGAAGGCGGACGCCTTGTTGAGCAGGCCGAAGGTCAGTGGCTCAACGATGCGGAATTCGGTGATGCCCAGTCCGGAGACCACGGTGAACAGCGCCGTCGCCAGCAGGGCCCAGTGTACCAGTCTCGTCACGGTGCGGTAGCTCATTCGACTATTCCAGGAAGTACTCGTTGGTGTTGCCGCTGTTCGAGTAGCCGAAGGACTCCCAGTAGCCCCTGAACTCCGGGTCGTCGGACAGCTCTATCTCATTCACCCACTTGATCCACTTGTAGCCCCACTTGCTCTCAGCCACCAGTTGGAACGGGAAGCCCCTCGCCGGCGGCAGGGTGACCTCGTTCATCTTGTAGGCGAGCAGGATGTCGTTCTGCACGATGTATGCCAGCGGCAGCGATGTGCTGTAGCCGTCCACCGAGCGGAAGATGACCGTATTCGCTGCCGGCAGCAACCCGGCTTTGGCGAACACGTCAGCCAGCAGTACGCCCTCCCACAGTATGGTGACGTCCCAGCCCTCGACGCAGTTCAGCGTCACCACCTTGCGATGGGAGTCGTGCTTCGAGATGACCTCGTCGTAGGTGTAGGACAGTCCCTCTTCCACCAGCCCGTGGATGGTGAGCACGTACTCGTCGATATCCACGTTCTGCGGGCCCCGTATGGAGTTGTCGCGGAAGTCGTTGATTGACGAGAGGTTCTCGCCCTCGTACTCGCGGACCTCGACGCCGGGAAGCTCGCCGCCAGCGGTTCCGCCAGATGTGGGCGCGCTGCAGGCGACGCCGGCCATCGGGATACACAGCGCTGCCGCCAGTACTGCCGTCGCAACTCGGAGCTGCATCTACCCCACTTCCTGCTTCCGTAGAGTAGGGTCGCGTTCCGCAGGTGTCAAATCGCTTGCGCGCAAGGATGAACGGGCCCGCGGGACTACTTCGGATCACCACTGATGTTCCAGAGCGGGTCCACGAACGGCTCATCCAGGTCACCGGACTCGGAGTAGCCGTAGAACTCCCAGTAGCCCTTCTGGTCGGGGTTGTTGGACAGCTCGATCTCCGTGACCCACTTGATCCACTTGTAGCCCCACTTGCTCTCCGCCACCAGTTGGAACGGGAAGCCCCTCTCGGGGGGCAGCGTCACTTCGTTCATGCGATAGGCCAGCAGGATGTCGCTGCCCAGGAGGTAGTCGACGGGCAGCGTGGTACTGTAGCCGTCCGCCGCCTTGAAGATCACGATACTTGCCTCGGGGCGCACCCCTGCCTCAGCCAGGATGTCCCTCACCAGCATGCCCTCCCACAGCAGCGTGACGTCCCACCCTTCCACGCAGTTCAACGTCACTACCTTGCGATACGACGGGAAGCGATCGATGACGCCGTCGTAGCTGTAGGAGAGGTCCCGCTCCACCAGTCCGTGTATCACGAGCGTGTAGCTCGCCTCATCCACGTACCGAGGGCCCTTGATGGAGTTCTCGCGGAAGTCGTTGATCGAGGAGAGGTTCTCTCCCTCGTACTCCCGAATCTCAACCTGAGTTAGGTCTCCTCCGTCCCCGCCCGAGGTGGTCCCGGCGCATCCGGCCGCCACCATGCCGATCAACAGCGCCAGTGTCGGCAGGAGGGCTCGCCGGGAGACTGTCCGGTTCGCTCTCATGCCCGAAGAGTAGGTTCGTACCGCAGTAGTGTCAAACGGCTCGTACGCCGGGTCGGCGTGCGTGGACTGTCACCCGATGCCGTACGTGCCGGTCGGGCCGTCGCGGAACAGCCCCACCTCCGGTGGGAAGAAGGTGAATACCAAGAACAGCACCCCCAGCAGGATAAGGACCGCCGGCGCCGCCACATTCAATAGCGGGCTGCGCTCGTCTCCTGTCAGCAGACGGTAGCTCACATACTGCCCTGCGAACACCGCCAGGACGAAGATAGTGATGTCCAGGAACAGCACATGCTCCCCGAGAAGAAAGGTGTAGAAGTAAAACAGGGCTACAATCGTGAGCGGCATGAGCACGGTGCCCAGAGACCGGGCCAGCCAGAAGTTGTTCACCCGGGTCTTCAAGGGGCTGCGCTCCAGCAGAGTCCACACCACCGCCGGCCAGAAGGCCAGCTTCAGGTGCTCCCAGACGCTCTCGTTTACGGCCCCGAATGGGGCGACCAGTGGCGAGTGGCCCGACCACTCGAACACGAAGTGAAGCAGTGCCCCGATGCCGAGGATGAAGAAGAATCCCACAATCTCCCACGCGGCTGCCGCGCGGCTGTCCGCATCAACTCCCGGCCTCATTGGTCCTTCCTTTCCGGCGCGAACGTCAGCGTCCGCCTGCCCGCCTCTGTCATTCTGAACAGTCCGCTACCCTCGATCATCCGCTTCAGCACGGTCTTGCCGAGGTGATGATCGTGGGCAGAGAGCCTGGCAGTGGGTTTCAGGACTCTGTGGAGCTCTGCCAGGACGATGGAGGGGTACGCGAGGTCGTGATACACGTCATAGAGCAGCGCCACGTCCACACTGGCATTGGGCAGCCCCGTGTCACAATCGGACAGGATGGCCTCCACGTTCGCAAGGCCCCGTCTGGATGAACGGTCCAGACACATAGTCAGTGCCACCTGTTGCAGATCCAGTGCGTACACCCGGCCACCGCTGCCCACCATCTCTGCCGCAGGTATCACGTAGCTCCCGGGGCCGCAGCCGAAGTCGAGCACCGTCATGTCCTCTCCTGTGCCTGCCTCCTCGAGGTAAGGGCGCCGGGGACGCAGGGCGTCTCTCACTCTGTAGCTGAGAGCCAGCAGTCGAAAATCGGATGCAGATTCACCCTTGGACATGTCAACTACCGCTGACGCTCTCCATCCAGCCGCCGCGCACCTCGTCTCCGTGGAGTGTCGGGTGAGTGTAGGGCTTGATGTCGAGCACCGGTGTGCCCTCGACCAGATCAAGGTCGACCACGTGCAGCACGTTGCCCCGGATTCCCTCCAGCCTGACCACGGTGAGGCTGATCGGGTTTGGGCGGCGAGGTGACCTGGTGGCGAAGACGCCGTGGGTGACCGTATCCGACGGAGGCTTGACTGAGAGCGCGAACCCCGTGCTCAGGTGGAGATGACACAGCAGGAGTATGTGGGAGAAACCGTCGAGGTCGCGCAGCCCCTCAAGGTATTGCGGGAACACTTCCACCGTGCCTTCCACGCCGCGCGGTTCTATCCGCCGCGGCGGTAGATGGTCGGCCGGCAGAAGCGCCGAGTGAATCACACCGATGGGATGGTAGCGAACCTCGTCCATTGCCCTCGTGGCCTTGTACTACTTGGTGATGTACTCCTTCGGCTCCTTGCCGAGGTGCAGCCGCTTGCGGTAGCCGCCACCGGCCCACGGCGCCCGGTCGCCGCTGTGACGCAGGTACAGCGCCCAGGCGGCGGCGGCTACCGCAACCAGGGCGATGAGCACCTCAAGTGTCGCAGGCGTTATCAACTGGGCCTGCAGCAAGACGATGGTGTAGTTCATGGCGCTGTGCAATCCAGCGGCGATGAGGTAGAACAACCAGCCTCGCTCGCGGGCAAGTCCATAGCCCGCCAGTGCGGAGAAGGCGATGTGAGCGCCGACGACAAAGAAACGCTCCCACACCGCTCCGTATCCAAGGAAGCCTGCTGCCTGGGCAGCCGACCATGTCCAGCCGGCGTCGAAGGCCTGGTTGAGTGCCCACATCGCCTCAAACACACCGAAGCCCAGTCCGGCAGCCGCGCCAATGATCAGTCCGACCTTCGGGTCCAGATAGCGCTCGGACTTCTGCCATACGAAGAGCACCGGTACCAGCTTCGCCGCTTCCTGCACGAAACCGCTTAACAGTATCTGTGGCAGGCCGAGGAAGAAGAGCCACTTCACGATGGTCGCCTGGTCGAATGCTTTCGCAAGTAGCTGCCCCACCAGCGCCTGCAACGGCACCTGGACGAAGGCTATGGCCAGCAGGGTTAGCAGCGCCGATACCACCGTGATGGCCCAGAGAAAGGCATAGCCGCGCAATGGAGGCAGGTACATGGCATACCAGATGATGCCGATGAGGACGGCGAGGCCCATCGCTGCCAGGTTGGGGTTGGCGAACCAGTTGACGAAGAAGGTAAGCGACTGCTCCAGTATCATTCGGCTCCTCTCTCAGGTTCCTGCCTCTATAACGGTTCAGGCCATGCTCCGGTTGGGCCGTCTGCGGCGAACCGGGCCCCTTTTGGCAGTGAGAGGCGTGGCTGGCCTGGCCGCGGGGACGTGTCCGGTGCCTGCATGGGCCGCCGCTTCAGCATGGCACAAAGGGTGGTATGGGGCAAGATGCGGTTATGTGCGCCCCGGCTGGCTAGATCCCAGCCGTGCGGTTCATCGTGCCGCTGGCGAAA
>CAYNXN010000122.1:0-4545 GCA_964401175.1 uncultured Dehalococcoidales bacterium
CACGGTGCGTCAGCGTCTGCCCCAATGGCGCACTGGTCACTGTTGAGCAATCCGGGGTACTGGTGGCAACGCACCACGGTTGAACACTGCCCCTACGATATCGGCATAGAAGCAAGGAGGAAGTACTGTGAATCTGAGACGCCCGAACGCCAATGACGCCACTCGAACCGCCAACAGGTCCCGTGATGTCGTCCCGATGAGTGGCCTGTGTTCCCGCTGTATCGACGGGTGCACCGGAAACTGCGAGGTCTTCAAGGCTACTTTCCGCGGGCGCGAGCTCATCTACCCCGGTCCCTTCGGCGAAATCACTGCCGGGGCGGACAAGGACTATCCGGTCGACTACTCTCACCTCAACATCCAGGGCTACGCCCTGGGCGCGAAGGGG
This sequence comes from uncultured Dehalococcoidales bacterium, assembly GCA_964401175.1. GTDB lineage: Bacteria > Chloroflexota > Dehalococcoidia > GIF9 > AB-539-J10 > SKVJ01. The sequence goes on from CAYNXN010000122.1 coordinate 386, forward strand.
TTGCCCGAAGGAGTGGCCGCCACATCGGACACGGCGACGTTCCCCGCAGTCAACACCGAGACCAGCTACGGCTGGAACTCCAAGGTGACCATGCGCGTGCCTGTATTCACCGGGGCACTGGGTTCGACCGAGATCGCGCGTAAAAACTGGGAGCATTTCGCCGTGGGCGCCGCTCTGAGCGGCATCACACTTGTTTGCGGCGAGAACGTCTGTGGCATAGACCCGGAACTGGAACTGGACTCCAACGGCAAGGTGGCGAAGGCCCCGGACATGGACCGGCGCATCGAGACCTACCGGCGTTACCACAACGGCTATGGTGAGATCCTGGTGCAGATGAACGTGGAGGACGCGCGTCTTGGCGCGGCCCAATACGTACACAGCAAGCACGGCCTGGAGACCATCGAGCTCAAGTGGGGACAGGGAGCGAAGTGCATCGGCGGCGAGATCAAGGTCGGCAGCCTTGAGCGAGCGCTGCAATTGCAGCAACGCGGCTATATCGTGACACCTGACCCGTCGGACCCGGTCAGCCGGCACGCGTTTCAGAGCGGCGCATTAAAGGAGGTGGAGCGCCACAGCCGCCTCGGTTTCATCGATGAGCAGGCCTTTCTGCAGGCGGTTCAAGAACTGCGGGACATGGGCTTCAAGCGCATCACCCTCAAGACCGGCGCGTACAGCCTGCGCGAGCTTGCCATGGCCATCAAGTGGGGCTCGAAGGCCAGGATCGATCTGCTCACCATCGACGGCGCACCCGGAGGCACCGGCATGAGCCCCTGGCGCATGATGGAAGAGTGGGGCATCCCGAGTCTGTACCTGCATTCCGCCGCCTACGAGTTCTGTCAGCGTCTGGCGGCTCGCGGCGAGCGCCCACCGGACATCGCCTTCGCCGGAGGCTTCAGCAGTGAGGATGGCGTGTTCAAGGGACTTGCCCTGGGAGCACCATTCGTGAAGGCAATCTGCATGGGCCGTGCGCTCATGATACCTGGCATGGTCGGCAAGAACATCGCCAGATGGCTCAGTGAAGGAAAGCTGCCCGGCACGGTCAGCCAGTTCGGCTCAACGCCGGAGGAGATCTTCGTCTGCTACGAGGAGGTCAAAGATATCGTCGGCGCGGAGGAGATGAAACACATCCCGCTTGGGGCAGTGGGCATATACAGCTACGTGCAGAAGCTGAAGGTAGGGTTGCAGCAAATCATGGCCGGCAGCCGCAATTTCAGCATCCCCAGCATCAGCCGCATGGACCTCATGTCGCTGACGGAGGAATCTGCGAAGGTCACCGGCATACCGTACGTGATGCAGGCGTACCGTGATGAAGCCCTCGCGGTCCTCGACGGCTAGAAGCCGTCGAACCCGCTGGGCGAATAGGCACGATGCCTGGAGAAACCCTGGGTGAAGGAGAAGAGAGATGCAGCGTGACACTTGGGGACCTCGTTTCATCGCGTCCGCAGACGCAACCAGAGTTCTGTCCGGAAGAGTGCTCCTCAAGGAGGAGCTCGATGAAGGGCTTCTGCGCAGGGACCTGGATTCGATGGGGCTGTCAGGGCCGGTGGTGCAGGTAATGAATCACTGGTTCATTCGCCGGCTCGGTGCGGAAACGTGGCTGCAGTTGGGTCGCTCGGAGGAGCCGTCCGCGAGCTTCCCGGTCACGTGGGATTCAACCTCGTTACCCAATGGCGATTACGAGGTGCTGGAACAGATGAATGTGGTTGTGAAACACGGGAGCCGGCAGCACGTGGTGGCGCGGACCAATACGGTGAAGGTCGCCATCAACAATTGAGCGCAGGACTGAGGGGAAACGTCACAGCATGAAGGTGGCCGTCGTGGATTACGGTGCCGGCAATCTCCGCAGTGTGGTATCGGCGCTGCGGAGCCTTGGCTGCGATCCCGAGACGATCGCATCCGGCAAGGTCCCGTCCGCCGCGCGCGCCATGGTGCTTCCAGGAGTGGGCGCGGCGACAGACACGATGCAGAACCTGCATCGGCGCGGCCTCTCAGAGGTGATTCGACGCTGGATCGAGGCGGACCGTCCCTTTCTGGGCATCTGCATGGGATTGCAGGTTCTGTTCACCCATTCGGAGGAAGGCACGGGACAATCATGCCTCGACATCATCCCCGGCCGGGTAGTCCGCCTGCCGCAGGGGCAGAAGGTACCGCACATGGGATGGAACCGGGTGCACTACTCCGTTGAGAGCGTCCTCTTCCGTGGCATTGCGGACGGATCGTTCTTCTACTTCGTGCACAGCTACTACGCCCGGCCAGAGGACGCGTCGGTCGTTGCCGCACGCACCACGTATGGCCTGCCGTTCTGCGCCGCCGTACGCCAGGGGTCGCTCTTCGCCACGCAGTTTCACCCGGAGAAGAGCGGACCGCTCGGCCTCCAGTTGTACCGTAACTTCATCCAGTACTCAGCGCACTAGTACGTCCGGTTGCACACAAGGGAGTGGCATGGACACATACAGATACGTCATCATCGGTAACTCCGCCGGAGGTCTCGCCGCAGCCCGCGAGATTCGCAGATGCGACAGCTCCGGTCCGTTGCTGCTCCTGTCAGACGAGCCGTACCCGGCGTATTCTCGTCCCCTCATCGCCAAGCACATATCCTCGGGCATGCAGATCGATGACATGCTGTTGGCTCCGCGGAGCTTCTATCAACAGCAGGGCATGGAGCTGCGGCTGGCCACCCGCGTCGTGTCGGTCGACTATGACGCGCACACACTGAAGCTCGATGATGGCGCAGAGGCGTCCTGGAGCCGACTGCTGCTCGCCACCGGAGGAACACCGATAACGCCCGACATCGAAGGAATCGACCGCCAGGGCGTCCACACATTCACCACGTTCAACGACGCCGAGGCAATAGCACGTCGGCTGCCCGCAGTGCGTCATGCGGTTGTCATCGGTGGAGGCTTTATCGGGCTGAGTGCCGCCGATGCGCTGAGAAGGCGCGGCGTGGCGGTGACCATAGTCGAGCTGCAACCGCGACTCCTTGCCGCGATGCTTGACTCCGCCGCATCCAGGATCGTGGAGCAAGCGACAGCATCCGCTGGCGTTCGTGTCGCCACATCGCGGCGGGTGGTGTGCATCAACGGCGATCACCCCCTGGCCCGGGACGTTTCCAGCGTAACCCTCGACGACGGCACACGAATACAGTGCGAGATGGTGGTGCTGGCCGTGGGAGTCCGACCTCGTGCCGAGCTGGCCGCGGGCTCGCTCGCGCTGGACCGTGGCATACTGGTCGACGACTCCATGCGCACCAGCCGGCCGGACGTCTTTGCCTGTGGCGACGCATGCCAGTCGCACGACTTCGTTCGGGGCGGCAGCACCGTGCAGGCCATCTGGCCGAATGCGACCACCGGCGGCGCGGTCGCCGGTGCGACCATGGCAGGCTTCCCGCGACAGCATCAGGGGGGAACCACACTGAACGCTCTGCCGTACTTCGGCCTCTCCACCGCCTCGGCCGGAATCGTGGAACACGATCCAGACACTCAGGAAGCCGTCGCAGTCTCAAGCCGCGGCCACTACCGCAAGGTCGTGCTGCAGGATGGATTCGTCGTGGGCATGGTCTTCGTGGGAGACACGAGCAAATTCGGCCTGCTCTACCAGTTGATGAAGCGACGCGTCAACGTCGCCCCCATCAAGGAGACCCTGGTGAGCGACGGTTTCGGCCTGCTGACACTGCCCGAGGAACTGTGGCGTGCCGGAGTCGCCGTCCACGGATAGAAGCGCGGCCCGGAGTCTCTCGCGGCAGGCAGCACTCCGAGGTGATGCCAGGGGGATAACCATGAGGAACTTGACGCGAATCAACAATCGTTACGGCGATGACAGGGTGTCTGATGGATGCTCCATCTTCGGAGTGATGGACACATCCGGCGGCCTCATACCTGCGGATGTTGCCATTCGCGCTATCGATCTGATGCGTGATCGGGACAACGGCCTGGGCGGCGGGTTTGCCGCGTACGGCCTGTATCCTGAGCATGCCGAGGACTACGCCTTCCACATCATGTACACCGGCCGGCAGGGCCAGAAGGATACGGAAGAGTATATGAACGAGTCGTTCAGCGTGCTGCAGTCCGAGCCGATGCAGACGAATGCCGAAGCCCTGCCCTATCCCCCCCTCATGATGCGCTACTTCGCGGCGGTGCGGCGCGACCGACTCGGACAGGGAG
>CAYNXN010000123.1:0-4479 GCA_964401175.1 uncultured Dehalococcoidales bacterium
GCCGGACCTTGACCGTCCCATCCTGAACGTCGATCAGTTCCACATCACCACCATCTGCCTGCAGCGCGGGTCTGATGTCGTTCAGCGCCGCTTCAACTTGTTCCTTCATGTGCTATGCCTCCTTGACCTCGTTGGGCGATCGGGTGCCACGCGGCAAGGCAGTAGCCAGGCAGTGTGATGCGCGTGTCGCGTGGACGTAGTATCGATGGGGGATCATGCGGTCACCTGAACGGGTCGATAATCGTTTGAATTGTCGCAGTATGTCGCACCGTTGTCAATGAGACTGGGCGGCTCGTTCGGCGTCCATTGCGCGTGGGGATACCCGCCTGTACCATTGTGGCATGCGTTACGATGGCGGCGTGCACGCAGATACCGTTCTCGTACTGGGTGTGGGCAATCCGATGCGGCAGGACGATGGCGTGGGACCATACGTGGCGCGGGCGCTTGCCGCGGATGAGTGCCTCGATGTGGCGTCGGCGCGGCGCATTGTGGCCATCGATTGCGGCATAACTCCCGAGAATCACACCTCGGCCGTGCGACGGCTACGTCCAACAGTCCTGCTCATCGTCGATGCCGCCGATATGGGACTCGAGCCAGGGCAGTTCAGGATCATTCCGGCTGAGCGCGTCGGGCTGCTGGGACTCTCCACCCACAGCATGCCGTTGTCGCTATTCATGGACTACGTACAGGATATTGCGGGGACGGTTGTTCTCGTTGGAGTGCAGCCGCGCACTATGTCGTTCGGCGAAGGACTGTCACCTGAGATTGTCGTAGCGGGAGATACGCTCGCGGGTCTGGTGCGCACAGGCCAGGTCGAAACCCTGGAGATCCTGTCCTAGCTCTTCTTCAGGTCCGTGACGATCATCTCCTCGGAGTACTTGTCGTAGCTGGAGAGGAGAAACTCGCTCGTCATGGAGAGGCAGTTGGTGGGGCAGACATCGTTGCACTGTGAGCAGAAACAGCAACGGGCGACGAAGATGCGTACCTTCTTCTCGTCCGGGATGAACTCGATCGCTTTGGCAGGGCAGATCTTGACGCACAACTGACAGCCGATGCACTTCTCGCGGTCGTATGCAATCTTGCCGCGGAATCCCGGTGGCGTCGGTACCGGAGGCGTCAAGACGCTGCTGTCGCTTGCGGCCTTCGCCAGGAAGCCGCTGGCCGACTTAGGCGCATATCTGGCCGGGAACTGATTGGTGGCCGGCGCCCCAAACAGTTGTCGCAGAAGCACGTTCAGTATACCCATGTATTACTCACTCACAGCATCATGTCTGCCCAGAGCAGCAGCAGGCCGATCAGACTCACCAGCGTGACCGCGGTCACATAGAAGGCGCTCGCCTGGTTCACCTTGAAGCGCGCCATGGCGGAGCGCACCAGCATCACTGCTACGAACATCACCGCGAGGACCTTCAGCAGGAAGAAGACGGCATCGACGGCGATTATGCCCGCCGGGCTCCCCAGTCCGATTCCTGCGCCGATGTTGTACGGGAAGAACAGCGCAACCACAAGCGCGAGCACGGCGAAGCCCCTGATGGCGTTGCCGAGATAGAACAGTGCGAGGTTCCTGCCGGAATACTCGACGAGCATTCCACCTGCCAGCTCCGTCTCGGCCTCGGCAATGTCAAATGGGATGCGGCCCAGCTCGCCGGGCGTCACCGCAATCAGCGAGATGAGCAGCAGTAGCGCCCCGACGAAACCAAGCGGCCCCACGAGGTCCCAGATGGGATACTGTGCCATTGTGGAGAGCGCAAACGCATTCGCGTCGGTCACCTGCATTATGCGCCACGCGAGGCTGACCACGGTAACCGAAAGCGGGAACTCGTAGCCAATCATCACCACCATCTCTCGTTGTGCACCAACCGATGCGAAGGGCGAGCTTGAGGCGAAACCTCCCACCACCAGCGCGAGCGACGGTATGGTCAACAGGTAGATGACCAGGATCGCATCGCCGGAGCCCTCGAAGAGCGCCGGGCGACCAAAGAGCGGGATGTAGAGCAACAGGGCTGCCGAACCCATCACGCACATGATGGGAGCGAACTGGAAGAGCCACCGGAGCGAACCGTTCGGTACGACGCTCTCCTTCATCATCAGCTTGCTGACATCACGGAAGGGCTGTGCCAGCGGCGGCCCGATGCGTGCCTGCATACGTGCCACCAGCACCCGGTCTACCCCGAGGTAAACCAGGCCAACGATGGCGCCGACAAACGCCACCGCAATGGGGCCGAGAATCAGCACGGCCAGAGATGGAGGATTACTTGCCAGCCAGTTCAGCTTGCAGCCTCCTTGTCTTCTCCACTGACAGCGTGTGGAGCTCTTCGTTTTCCAGCATCGAGTGCTCGCCCGAATTGGTATCGACAATCACGGCACGGTTGCTGCAGGACATGCAGGGATCGATGGACGCGAATGCTATCGGCACGTCCGCGATTTGACCGCCCACCAGCATGGTCTTAACCGCCTGGAGGTTGGCGTACGTCGGAGCGCGCACCTTCCACGCCTGCATCACGTCATCTCCCGCCTTCATTCGCACGTAGTGAATGTTCTCGCCACGCGGCGCCTCAACGCGTACCACCGCCTCCCCTTCGGCCTTCTTCAGTGCGGCCAGCAGCTTCGCGATCTTGGGCTCGCTCAGCAGCGGACCTTCGGGCATCGCCTCGACGCACTTCTCGATGAGTTCGATGGATTGTTTCACTTCAAGCAGCCGAACAATTATCCGATCGTAGACGTCGCCTACCACCTCGCCGGTGATGATATCCGGAGTCACGGCCTTCACGCCAAGGTCGGCATAGGCCGAATAGGCATGATCCTGGCGCACATCGGTCGCAACGCCGCTGGCGCGCGCCGTAGGCCCGGTGATGCAGAGCCTCTTGGCATCCTCGGTACTGATGACACCGACGTGGCGCGTCCGCATCTTGACCGTGGGGTCATCGAGGAATAGCTTCTTGATCTCGTCGAAGACCGATTTGTAGTAGTCCAGTGTCTCGCGAATCACCGGTATCTGCTCGGGCGTGACGTCACGCCTCACGCCGCCGATCTGGAACATGGCCTTGGAGTTACGGTTGCCCGTGAGAATCTCGGTCAGGTCCATGACCTTTTCGCGCGCACGCCAGACGTAATAGAAGAGCGATTCGAAGCCGATCTCGTGTCCGGCAACTCCGGCCCACAGCAGATGGGAGTGAATGCGTTCAACTTCCGCGACGATGACGCGGATGTAGTCTGCGCGGGGTGGCACCTCGATGCCGGCGGCCATCTCCACGGCGGAGACGAAGGCGTATGGGTGGCAGGCTGAACAGATGCCGCAGATCCGCTCGGCGAGGTAGATGGTCTGCACCGGGTTGTTCCGGTTCATCCCGATCCACTCGATGCCGCGGTGCACCTGGCCGGCCGCCACATCGACATCGACGATCTCCTCGCCATCGATGCTCAGGTCCAGCCGAATCGGCTCATGTAGCGCCGGGTGGATCGGCCCCAGCGGCAGCGTATAGCCGGTCTTCTCAATTGTGTTGCTCATGTTGAATGCCCTGTCTGCCCGGGAGTACCTTCAGCATCTTCTCCGGTCCCGTTTCATCTCTGCGCCACGGGTACACACCTTTGGGGAAATCATCAGGTATGAAGAGGCGGCGTGGGTCCGGTATGCCGGCGACGGCGACCCCCATCATCTCCTGGACCTCACGCTCGGAGAAGATCGCCCCGGGTATCAGATCTGTGATGGTCGGGACGGTCAGGTCGGTCTTCGGCAGCGTCACGCGAATCACCAGCGCGATAGCCTTCAGGTGATGACCGTAGTACAGCGAGAAGTGATACAGCAGCTCGACATGGTCTCCCGTATCAACCGGTGAGATCACGCTGAAGTGCGGATCCTCCTGTAGTTGTGCGATATGTTGTATCGCAGTGCGAAATCCCTCACGCTTCACATCAAGCCATACCGATGTGTACGAATTGCGCTTAATCGCGAACTCGCGCTCGTAGACGCGTGACCCGACGAGGGCGCCGTCCAGAGCGGAGCTGAAGCTCTCGATGACCTGCTGGGCTCCCAGTGTATCCATAGTCAGGCAGCCTTCTCCTTGACCGCGCCCTCAAGCTTAAGCCAGGCCTTGACGACGCCTTCGATTATCGCCTCGGGGCGAGGTGGACAGCCATGTACGTACACATCCACCGGTATTATCTGGTCGATAGGCCCCACCAGGTTGTAGGACTCATGGAACACATCGCCCTCCACACCGCAGTTGCCGATGACCATCACCGCCTTCGGTGACGGAGTCTGGGCGTAGATGCGCCTCAACCTCGGCTCCATCTGCCGTGTCACCGGTCCGGTGACCAGGAGAACGTCGGCGTGTCTCGGAGAGCCGACCAGCTTGATGCCAAACCGCTCGACGTCGTAGCGGGGTGTGAGGGCGGCCACGATCTCGATGTCACACCCGTTGCACGAGCCCGTGTTCAGGTGGTACACCCAGAGCGCCCGCTTGAAAGAATCCATTCCCA
>CAYNXN010000124.1:0-4478 GCA_964401175.1 uncultured Dehalococcoidales bacterium
TCTGGATGGTAGACACTTGTCAACGGGTTTGTCAAATCGTTCGCGGACAGGCTGACTCCTCCCAGCGACGGCGAAGTCCGCGGGCACAAAGCCATTGACGGCGGGGCGCATCAGCCTGAGCCGGATGCGGCGCCGCCACGCGGCAGCGGCCGCATGCCGAAGAGGAAACGAAGCACTCCCACACGGCGAACAATCGACTCATACAGGCCGACAATGATGAGGAAGGAGCCTGCGGCCGTCAGCAGGTATTTCGCCAAGATGGGGATTTCCAGTTGTAGCAGGAAGAACGCAACGACAACGATGACCGGCTGATGCAAGATGTAGAACGGGAGCACTGCTTCGTTTGCTCGTCTGACCAAATGGTTGGTGCAGCTGAGTCGCACGTGGCCCCAACCCAGTATCGCCAGTACCCACGACCAGGCGCAGGCAGCGCGGGCAAGTGCCCATTGCCACGAGCCGGAAGGGTCCATCGCAGCGACAAGGACGGTCGTGAACAGCACCAACGCAAGCCACAACCAGCGGAACCGGTCAATCGTGTGCTGTACGCCGGGGTCGCTGTGCAGCAGGTAGCCATAGATGAAGAAGAGCAAATAAGACAAGATATCCCAACTGCCGAACTCGCGTGTGATCCCAAGGCCCAGGGCGTTGGTCATCTGGGCGGCAACGCCAAGGGGCACGAACAGCAGGGCGAGTACCGGCGCCCGCCGGCAGTGTGGAGACAGGCGGGAGAGGAGACTCCGGCGACTGCTCCCCAGCGGCAACAGGAACGGCAGCATGATGATGACGAACATGAACAGCATCATCAGATACCAGAGGTGCAGACCCACCCAGGCGAAGTTGCCGTTGATCCCGTAGAACCCCTCGAAGTAGTGCGGCAGGAATGCGATGATGCTACCCGCGAACGCGCCATGCGACAGCCGCTCGAGGTAGACCTGCAGTGGTCCGAAGATGAACATGCCCAAACCGAGCCACGGAACCGCGATACGCAGGAATCGCTCACGAACAAATTGGCCCGGCGTGCGTGTGCGAAGGGAGTAGTAGATGGCGGCGCTGGAGAGCACGAAGAACAGAGGCATCATCCAGATGTTGAAGAACTCGACGTACCACGTCGATGCCTGACTCAATACTTCGTTCTTGACGTGCCAGTCGTCGAAGTCGTACGGGCGCTGATTATGAAAGAGGAATATCGCCCCCATCGCCAGCACACGCAGCCAGTCGAGATGGAGTAGACGTGGCTTCGTTTCGACCTCGGCCGGGGCGGATGGAGCGTGAGGCAGTGGCAGCATCTGGCGAACCCTGAACATACAGAGTACGCCGCCCGGACGCGGGATTCAACGGCCGCAAGCGCCAACCGTCGCGTCCCTCAGAGCTACCGCGGCAACGATTGCCGTTCCATCTCACACGATATTCGGTGGCGGCTAATCGAGTGCGCCAAACGCGCCGAGCGGCCAACCGACAACCCGGGCATCTCGCCGGTCGGCGGAATAGAGCATGCCGGAACAGCTTCAGTCGCGCTCTACCTTGCGCAGCTTCAGGCTCACTCCCAGGCGCTCGGCCGCGGCATCAAGCACCTGCCGGAGCAGCTTCGCGCGCGGCTTCCTGTCGTCCGGAGCAAGGCCCTGCCGCTTCACATCGAGCCGCACGCCATCCACGGCTGCCTTCAATTCATCCAGTGGCAGCAATGCCGCGGCCACACAGCAGTAGCTCTTGGAGCGCCCCTCATCGAATTCATCGAGCATGATCTGCAGCAACCTGATGCGTACGCGCTGTTCAGCCGCGAACGCCGCGACGCCCTGCGATCTGATGCGGTGCAGGTTTGAGATGGAGCTGAGATGGCTGACGAAGGAATCGCCCTGGTCCCAACCCTCGAATCGATAGCAGGGAAACTCGGCACAGTCGGCACACGTCTCATACCCGCGGTCGCGAACCGCACACCGCGTCATCTTGCACCATTGCCCGCCCGCGTTCAGGAATCCCTCCGGGGCGCAGCCGGGACATCGACTGGCGGTCCTGGTATGGTAGCGTGGGCAAAGGCCGCAGTCGATGCCGCATGCGCCTATTGTGGCGTAGACCTTGTTGTTCATCGGCGGCTGCGCACCTTCCTCAGCGTGGTCATTCTAGCGCAGACGCTGTCATGTCGCAGTTCGGACAGCGTCGCTGGACACGGGACAGAAGCGAAGCTCAACCATCGGCGTCATGGGAGGCGCCCCGCCGAAGGACAACAGCCCAGGAAGAAAGCTTGCGCCCGGCGGAGAAAGTGAAGCCCCAACAGCGATAGGTGCAGGGGTCTATCAGCAGCATCGTCTCCATGCCCGAGTGGCGCCCATCCTCGGATGTGTAGCTTGAGAGTATGCAATCGTCCACGACCATGAACGTGCCCCGCAAGACACCAAGGGTGGGGTTGTGAGAGGTCCAGGTAGTCCAGTCGCTGCCATCGGCAAACGGCTGAATCTGGTAGCGATTCTGAAATTCCACCGGTTCGGTGAGCAGCAGCCGCATGTATCCATTGTTGACCCAGTGCATGCGGCCGTGTGTGATCGACGTGTGGCCTTCAACGCTGAACTCGGCACCCTGGTCGGTCCAGTACGCACCAGTGGCATCCCATTCGCCTTCCTGCAGCAGAAAAGTGTGTCGCGTCACAGCAAAGGACCTCCCCCTTCTTGAACTCGCGCGGTACTCCGCGTGACAATTCTCAACCTTCCCGTCAGTTCGTGCAAGCTTCGGCTGCTGCGGCATCGGGCGCGAGGAGCGCGCGGCCGGGCGTTCCGAACGCACCTCAGCTGACGCAGGCGCGAAGGCGGGACAGCGGCCATCGGCGTCCACCGTTCTGCCGCCGGGACCTTGCGACCCACAGTTGCCATGCCATAAGATGGTCGAGCGGCGGATTCCTCGGTCTGGCATCAGCACGAGGCGTCGCCAGGGAGATACATGCCGTACGGTAACGGCGCGTTCCGCTACTCATGCCGGCTGACAGTCAGTCCACGCTCCCACGTCGGGGTCAGGCACGTTCGGTCCGCTCTCTGCTCACCCAGCCATCGCGCCACAAGTGCGGATGAGCATGACCGCACGCGGCCGGACAGAGCAGGAATAGCTCCCGGAGTGGTCCTTTCCGATCGGCACGCGGCCGCTCGCGGTCAGGCAGGACACCGCAATCAGAATCGCTGCCGCGCCGAGGGGCAACAGCGCCACGAGCTCGGCCTGCGCCGCGCCATCGCTGGTTCAAAGGAGGAGTGCTCCGGTGACATGGGATGACCTCAGAGTGCCCCTGCTCTCCAAGTCTCGCTTCACCTCCGGACTGCAGTGCCACAAGCGGCTCTACCTGGAGTGTTTCCACCGTGAACTGGCGGATGAGGTCACGGAACAGCAACAGGCGATATTCGATTCGGGTACAGATGTCGGGATAGTGGCACGCAACCTGTACCCGGGCGGGGTTCTCATCGATGAGGATCATCTGAATCACGAAGCCGCAGTGGCTTCAACGCGGTCAGCGCTGTCCCTCGATGGCAGTCCGCCGCTGTACGAAGCAGCGTTCACTCACGAGGGCGTACGCATCCGGGCCGACATACTGGCGCCTCTTGGAAACGGGCAGTACGACCTGGTGGAGGTCAAGTCCGCCAGCAGGGTGAAGGACGAACATGTCTTCGACGCGGGGATACAGTTGTATGTCCTGCGAGGAGGCGGTTTGCCGGTGCGCAGGACCTGCATCTGCCACCTGAATACCGCATACGTCTATGAGGGCGGCCATTACGACCTCGGGCGGCTCTTCCAGTTGACGGATGTGACCGCGGAGTGCTCATTCTTCCAGGCAGAGATACCAGCACTTCTGTCTGAGATGCGGGGAGTCCTCTCAAGGGCGGAACCACCCGACATCCCGCCCGGGCGTCACTGCATCAGCCCGTACCGGTGTCAGTTCTTCGGCCATTGCCACAAACACGAACCGCGGTATCCTGTTTCTGAACTCCCCGGCGCAAGGGAGGATCTGCTGTTCGCCCTCAGGTCCGCCAGCATCAATGACATCAGGGAGATACCGGCCCGCTTCCCCGGACTGAGTCTTCGGCAACAGCGGGTACGCGACTGTGTCGCAGCTGGCACGCCGTATGTCAGCTCAGAGATTGCCCCGCGGCTGCGTCAGTTGCGGCGACCGCTCCATTTCATGGACTTCGAGACGTGTAATCCCGCGCTGCCGCGATACGCGGGCACCCGACCGTACCAGGTTATTCCCTTTCAGTGGTCGGTGCACACGCTGGACGCGGGCGACACTCTGAGCCACCGGGAGTTCCTGCACGATGGTTCTGGCGACCCCCGGCCTGCCTTCGCAACAGCGTTGCTGGAGGCGCTGGGCGACAGCGGCGCAGTCGTCGTTTATTCTGGTTACGAGGGCAGCCGCCTGCGGGAGCTTGCCGGCGCCGTGCCCGCACTGGCCACGCAACTGCACGCCATAGCGTCTGGAAGGCTGGTAGACCTGCTGCCGCTGGTGC
>CAYNXN010000125.1:0-4469 GCA_964401175.1 uncultured Dehalococcoidales bacterium
GATGCGGGGTTGTTGTCCCGCTGGCTCCACTCAGAGCGACAACTTCTCCGCGACACACTTCCTGACCGAGCGTGACTGCGCTGGCGAGAATATGACCGTAGTTAGCCAGGAAGGCTTTGTCGCCACATTGATGGAGAATGTGTAGGGAAATGGCTCCGAGAGGACTGGTAGCGTATTCTTGAATCACCACTCCGGGACCTACAGCCAGAATAGGGGTTCCCTCCTCAGCCCGCCAATCAATTCCCTGATGGTTGTCCGCTGTATTACGAGCATTGTCGGCGTAGTTACGTACCCTCCCCAAGTTGTAATCAAGGTCGACATGACCATAAAGCCACGCATCCACGTCTTCGGCGAAAGGCAAAGTCATCCAGCCTTCCATCAGTGGTATGTTGAATTCCTGTTCTTGGCTAATCACCAACGGAACATCGCTGCTCGCACACACCTTCCAGGGAGACAACGCGACGTACCGGAAGCGTTCACTGTCAATACTAAGATGGTAGCCTCCGGCCTCCAGATAACCTAGTTCAAAGCGTCCATTGGTGTCCGAGATGACCGCGGCTGAAACCCCAACCTGGATGGGTATCCCTTCGAGGGTGGGTTCATCGTCACTCCTCTCGCCATCTCCATCCTTGTCGAAGAAGACTATCCCCGAGATGTTGTATGTGACACGTGGAGGCGATTCGGCCTGTGTCGCAACTGGAGCAGGAGACTCGTGCGATTCAGAAGGAGTCTGGATTTCGTCTACTGCGGTAGCATCATCCTCAGGAGGCAAGCTCGCAGGGAGTTCGGCATGCGGTGCACAAGCGACCAGACCCAAAGCAGCCCACATGGCAACGAAGCGGACTATGGTTCGTCTACTCACGAGAGATCTAGTCACGCTCACCACACGAAGGGGGTTTCCTTCTCGTCTTTCGGTGTCTCTAGTACAAGACTAGTACCGGCTGCGTGCACTGTCAACCCTGAAGCGGTCTTCACACAAGAGATGCAAGTCTCACCCCTACTAACCCTGTCGTCCACATGAACGAGTCGTCACTGACCTTCCCCCTGAAATCAGCAACTGTGTGAATCGGAGTCCTCCGGCAGATGGAAGAATACAGAGGAGGACTTCAGTCAGATTGCACGCCCGTGGTACGCAAAGGCCAACTTACAGCGGAGCTCTCACGTCGAGTCGATCATGCGAACGGTGCACCGGGAAGCGGCGTTGGAAGCCAGACTGCGTCTGGCGATGCACATAACTCCCGTTCTGTGTGACCTCGAACAGCACCGGTCCAGACCGCAGTACGCCAGAGCAACAGCTTTGAGTCTCGGTTGACAATGTCTACTGGGGCACGCTAGATTACAGTCCCCCTCAAGTAGAAGCGCGCGCAGGCTCACGACTGCGACGACACAGGAGCGCGCCACAAGCACCATTCGCTTGCCCTCGCGTGGGCTCCCATTGGGGGTACGCTGTCCGGCCATCGCGCCACAGTGACATCCAGTCCAACGAGCACACTTCGACCTGTGCGCTCGGCTGAGCCGTCTGCTCCCACATCGGGTCCGCCACGTATCACACGCGCCGTTGGAGGCCGCGGTCATGCGCCTCCCCCACCACACCTGCATGGCCCCCGCCCTCGTGGATTCGCGTGCCCTTGTCTTGAGAACTGACAGCATCACGTATCAGAAGATAGGAGCAGAAGATGAACGACAAAGAAATTCGGGGACTTGAGGAACGAAGGATCCCCGCGGAACTCACCACTAAAACAATACAGAAGGTTAACCGGCTCGCGAAGGTCGTTGAGGTGCTGCCCAAACCGAAGCGGCGCCCGTTCGGTGATCGTTGCCCAAGATGCGGCCGAAAGCTGCGCAAGACCGTCACCGAGGTCCAGTCGTCAGTTTTCGCCTGCTACTGGTTCCGCTACACCTACTGGAGGTGCGGCCCAGAAGGCTGGTATATGGGCGGCTGTGGCTACGAATACGGCAAGGTGGAGACGAAGGTGAAGAAGGTGAACCTGCAAGACCTGCTGGAGAGTATCCAGGAGACCCGAGAGGAACGGGGCTAGTACACGGTGAAAGAACGGCCTCTGCCAACTGAAGAGCGCGCGCGACTAAATCCGGACGCACCGAATCAGGCAGTCGAAATGCCTGCCGACGAATCCGATGTAGTGACGTGGAACAGAGGACACAGCGATGCCATTCGAGGCGACTACATTCACGGCGGCGGAGTTGCCAGTCGAACGTGGAGCGGCCATGTCGCCCTACTCTCCCGTGGAGACGCTGTCATCCCGCGCACCCAGCCAGCGCTCCAACGGCAGCCGTGCGATCAAGATCCTGCGCCCGACTCTAATCGAAGGCAGGTCGCCACGATTGACGGCAGCGAGCACCGAGTTCTTGCTGAGTCCCAGCATCCTTGCTGCCTCCCGCACCGAGACTGTCAATCGCTCACTGATAATATCGTCTGTCATTTGACTATCTCCGGCGAAATGATAGAATGTTACTGCATAACCATGCAATCTAAGACGCTTA
Source organism: uncultured Dehalococcoidales bacterium (assembly GCA_964401175.1). Taxonomy (GTDB): domain Bacteria; phylum Chloroflexota; class Dehalococcoidia; order GIF9; family AB-539-J10; genus SKVJ01. The sequence continues at coordinate 2,503 of CAYNXN010000125.1, forward strand.
ACCAATCAAATATCTAAGCGGATAAATGATGGGAGGACAGCATGGCAAAGGGACCGTACTTAACAGAGGATGTCAGGCTAAGAATCGCGCTCATTGCCAAGTCACATAAGGACTGGAAGCCTGGCGCGGTCCGCGACGAACTGTTGAAACAGCTGGCTGCGAGCGGAGGTTGGTACGAGCCTGACTGGCCGAGCAAGAGCACAGTAGAGAAAGAAGTGAGGCGGCTCCGGGTAGCCGAGGGGCCGCACCCAGTAGATGAGCAAGATAAACCGTGGTCACTGGTGGCGACGGCACGGTACGAGGTGCCTCCAGATGTGCTGCCTATAGTCTTCGACGCGTGCGCGGCACGTTTGTCCGAGGGGACTCCGCTCACGATTCGGGAGGCCAAGTGGATAGCAAGGTTGTCTCACGTGTTCACCGAAAAGGCGGTTTTGATATACCACGCCTGTTCGTACGCCACGCTGGAACAGGCAGTCTGGGCGAATGATCGATACCCGGCAAGTCGAGAAACGTGCGAAAGGCTCCTCTGGGCCATGGATGCACTCACTTACACACACAGGGAACCTCACGACGCAGAAATCGGGCGAAAGCTGATGGAGAAGTACCTGAGCAGGCACTACAAACCTGAGAAGGGCAGCTACGAAATCGTATTCAAACACCCTTTGGAGGAGGTGAACGATGAGAGGGACAGTCAAACAGCGTAGCAGGGGCTCATGGAGGGTCGTGGTCGATGCAGGCCAAGACCCGTTCACGGGCAAACGAATCCAGCACACAGAGACCGTTCGTGGCACAAAGTCAATCGCAGAACAGCGTTTGACTCAGATCCTCACCGAACTGGACTCAGGAGTGTACGTGAAGACTCCGCGTGACCTGACGGTTGCAGCCTACCTTCGCGAGTGGTTAGGCGGCTACGTGGCCGTCAACTGCGCACCACAGACTCGGGAGTCGTACCGGTTCATCGCTGAACAGCACATCATCCCCGAGCTAGGCAACATGAGGTTGGTCGACCTTGAGCCACGGCAACTGCAGACACTGTACGCGCGGAAGATGGCGGCTGGCCTCAGCACACGTACGGTGCGCTACTGCTACAGCCTCATGTCACAAGCGCTTGGATACGCGGTCCGTCAGGGCATCCTGGCACGCAACGTAGCGACAGCCACCACACCGCCTCGACTGCGAAAGAAGCCGATGACCACACTCGCGCCAGAGGACGTTGAGCGCTTCTTTGTGACCGCCAGGGAAACACCATACTACGCGCTGTTTCACCTTCTCCTCCACACCGGGATGCGAAGAGGCGAGGCACTGGCGCTTCGCTGGAGGAACGTAGACTTCGGCCTCGAATCCCTCGGCATAGGAGCCGCGCTCTCGATATCACAGTCACTCGGCAAGATAGACGGCCAGATCCAGCTCAAAGAGCCCAAGACTGCATCGGGGAAGCGCCGAGTACCACTTCCTCCCAGCTCCGTACTGGTACTGCGACAGCACAGAGCGGAGCAGAAAGCGCGAATGCAGGTGCTGGGGCGTTCCGTCTCGGACAGCGACTTCGTATTCACGAAGCCCGAGGGGGGACCACTGGACCCGTCTACCGTAAGCAAAGCCTTCCTGGCCACCATTCGCAAGGCACGGTTGCCCGACATGCCATTACACGGACTGAGGCATACCCACGCGACAATCCTGCTATCGACCGGCACGCATCCCAAGGTAGTGCAGGAACGGCTGGGACATGCATCCATCCGTGAGACGTTGGACACGTACTCGCATGCCGTTGCGGGGCTGCAGGAGGCCGCCGTCCTCAAGTTCGATGAGTTCCTCGCCGCGAAGCGCCCTGCTGAAAAGTCTGTGACCAAAATGTGACCATTTTGGAAAACGGGGGGTCTCAAGAGGGGTCAAAAAGGGGCAATTTACGAACGAATTATGGTCGGGGTGAGAGGATTTGAACCTCCGACCACCTGAACCCCATTCAGGTG
>CAYNXN010000126.1:0-4356 GCA_964401175.1 uncultured Dehalococcoidales bacterium
CGGGCAGCGAACACAGCATCCACTTCTTCTGCCGAGGTGCTCACCTCGCGGCTATCAAACGCGACGGACTCACCCTGCGTGCCCGGGACGGAGACCTCGTGGCGCGCCCGGCGCTGGCCACCGATGATGCCGCGGAGATGGGAGTGGTCGACGTGGCGCTCTTCACCGTGAAGGGCTACAGTCTGGCCGAGGTCGCCCGGGCGGTACGGCCGGCCATCGGCGCGGACACCGTGGTGATTCCGCTCGGGAACGGGGTCGACAACGATGAGGTATTGAGGGAGAACCTTGCCACCGGGCGTGTGCTCAATGGCTGCGTCTACATCTCGACCCATATCGAGGCCCCGGGCGTGGTGGAACAGACGGGTGGCAGCCGAAAGTTGCTGTTCGGCAGTCCTGCCGGCGAGGCGGAACCGTACCGGCCGATCGAGGCCATGTTGAGGCAGGCGGGCATCGATGCCGAGCTCAGCGAGCACATCCTTCGGGATGTCTGGGCGAAGTTCATTTTTATTGATGCCATCTCCGGCGTGACCAGCCTGCACGGGGTGACGATCGGCGCCGTGTTGGCCACACCGGAACTGAAGCAGCAGCTCGTTGGCCTGATGCAGGAGGTCCGGGCGTTGTCTGACCGGCTGAACGTGGGACTGCCTGCCGGCATCGTTGATCAGGCGATCGAGCGTGCCTCCGGCTTCCCGCATGATACCAAGACCTCCATGCAACTGGATGTGGAGAAAGGCGTGCGCACCGAACTCGACACGATGCTCGGCTACGTGGTGCGGAAGGGGAAGGGCTTGGGAATACCGACTCCACGGCATGTCGAGATCCATGATGCCCTTTCACGGATGACGTCGTAGTGTCCTTATGCAATCGCGGTGGCGATGGACCGAGACTCCGGTCGACGGTGTGCCGGGCTGAGCTGGGACCATTGCGGTGTGCCGCCGGCTTGCTGAGGCACGCGCGAACCGGGGCGGCCGGCTGGCGAGCCGCCTCTGGTAGTCTGAGTTGATGACTGAATGGCGCTTGTTGACCACGCCGGACGGCGGTCGGGGCGCTGCGACGTGTCGCAAGTCTCAGCGACACCGCGCCAACCATGATTGTTGCTTGAGGGGTGATTGACAGTGCGACGAAGGATCTTTCGGGCGCTGGTGCGCCGCGCGGTAGCGTTGCTGCGGCACGAAGGGCCGGCGAGTCTGTTCATGCATCTGGTGTCCTTCTCGCGCTACATGCGGGGACGCCTGTTCTCCGCCCAGACATTCTACCTGTACGAGCATAGTCTCGCGCCGCGCGACCGTGACGCGTTCCTCCCGAGGGTCCCATCGTGGGAGCTTAGGATCATTCACTCAAACGAAGAGGCCGACTCCGTCGCGGCGGAGGGACTGGAGGACCTTCGAGATATCTTCGTCTTCTCACGTCGCGGCCTCTCGAACGGCGCCGTGGCCTTCTGTGTCTATATCGAGCAGCGCCTGGCCCACGTTGGCTGGTTGGCCATGCACGAGGCAGCCAGGGACTCAGTGGACCGTATCCCGTACGAAGTAGACTTTGACTCGGGACAGGCCTGCACCGGCGGGACGCACACGATTCCGCGATTCAGGAACAAGGGACTCATGGCCTATGGCTACTACGAACGCTTCGAATACCTGCGGCAGAGAGGTTTCACCTCATCCCGCAACTGTGTTGCCGTGCAGAACGTGACCTCTCAGAAGGTCCACGCCAAGTTCAATCCCGCTATCTATGGCATCGGTCGCTACCGCCGCGTGCTGTGGTGGACCAGATGGCGTGAGGAAGCGCTGCCGGGCGGGCCATGCCGTGGATTGCCGCCGTCGAGGTCCGGATGAGCGAACGCGGCACCCGCGGCGATGAGACCTCGTGTCGTGTGCGAGTCTTGACGACCGTACAGCAACTGGATGACACGTCCCCCGCCTGGCACGCGCTCTGGGACAGGTGCGAAGGTGTTCGCATGCCGCAACTCTCATTCGAGTGGGTGCGCCTGTGGCTGCAGCACTATGGCGAGGAAGGGCGACTGTACCTCATTCTCGTCGAGCAGGACGGCCAGCTTATTGGTGTCATGCCGCTCACCAGAAAGAGATGGGGTGCAGGGCCGTTATCACTCGAGTTCCTCGAGACCGCTGGAGCTGACAGCCGGAATCTGATCGCCCTCGTCCTGCCCGGGAAGGGCGCCGTGGTGGCGCAGGCCCTGGCAGACCATCTGGTTGCGGCCGCTCTGAAGAGGCGGCAAGTGTTGCACCTGGGGTTGGTGTTCCCAGAACACCCGTTCTTGCGGCAACTGCTGGAGGCCTTGAGTGCCTCCCGCGGAGTGGTTGCGGTTGGTACCACTTGTGCTTCCGTCGCGCCGTACGTTCCTCTGCCGGCGTTCTGGGACGACTTTCACCGAACGCTCGGGCGGAATCGACGGATCATCCTGAGGCGTGCCCGCGCGGCGGCGGACCGTGATTTCGGCACATGGATGGTCCTCCGGCATCGGGACGTGGAGGTTGAGAAGGCGATGAACGACCTGTTTCGCCTGCACGAGGCACGATGGAAGCAGGCACGGATTCGGGGGCTCTTTAACGATAAGAGGGCCCGCGCCTTCCATCTGGCCATCGCCCGCGAATGCGATCGCCTCGGATGGCTCGACCTGACGACAGTGGAGATGGACGGACGTCCGGCGTCGGTGGCTTTCAACCTCGTGCTGGACCGGACCGCCTTCGTCCTGCGCTCCGGCAGGGACACCAGTTTCGCCAGTTACAGTGTTGGCCACCTGCATGACGAGGCGCTCTTCAGGCGCTGGCTCGAGGCCGGAGTGCATGAGGCGGATTTCCTCAGGGGCGCGGAGCCATACAAATTCTACTGGACGCGCCGTTATCGCGTATATCTGGACGTGATGGTTGCCCGGTCCTGGCGGCACGGCGGAGTTCCACTGGTCCTTTTGCGCGCCTGGTTCGCGGTCTGCAGCTTCTTTGCACACCGGCACCCGCCCGGCGAGGTGCTGGCGTATCTCCGACTGCGACGTGTCTATCGGCGCGAGTTGCGGCAGATGGGTATCGTTCTCAAGCCGTGAACGAAGCTGGTGAGATGGGATCTCCGTGAAGCTCGATGGTCGCCTGCTGCGACTGCTATGGTGAGAACCGGTCGCTGCATGTGGACAGGCGCTGCACGACGGCTTAGAGTCGCAGACTCCCGTATGTAGTTCAACGGGAGATAGGCTTCTCCGCCCGCGCCGCCACGAACAGCCCTGTGAGGTAGCGCGTGCTCCAGCGCTCAAGTCGATTGCAGCTTGCCAGTACCCTGCCGGCCAGCCGGTCGGTCATTCGCGGTGCGATGCGGCGCGCGACTCGCAGCGTCGCCTTGGTGACGAATCTCGGATAGTGGAACTGCGCGGTTGTGTCGGTCACCCTCAGGCCGCAACGATGCAGCGATGCCACCAGTTGCCGCCTGGTCAACGTCTTGCCGATGAAATAGGGGCCACTGCCGCCTCTCAACCAGAGGCGAAACAGAGGGTTCGTCAGATTGTGCGGATTATCCAGCGTCACGATCATTACGCCGCCTGGCTTCAGCACGCGGGTGAGCTCACCCAGGGAGATGTCGATTCCCTCCACCGTATCGAAATGGTCGAGCGTGGAATCAGAGACGATCAGGTCGAATGAACAATCTCTGAACGGCAGATGCCTCGCGTCCGCGGTGGCAAACGCGGCGGGGGGCATTCCGAGGTCCAGCGCATGGCGCCTGCCCCGGAGCGTCAGGCTGTGAGCGATGTCGAAACAGCAGAGCTGTGCAGCCTCATCGATGAACCAGGAGAAGGCTCGCTCCGGACAGGTGGCTTCTGCGAAGAGGTCCGTCTTCAGAATCCTCGGGTGAGCCACCTGCGGTGCCCACCGGCGAATCAGCTCCAGGTTGACTTCGCGTACGTGCTGCGCCATGGCCGGGTCCATGTACCGGCCGCCGCCGTACGTCTCGGCGGTCTGCTCCCAGCCCTTCGCGTCGGCCGTCGTCATGTTCGTGCCGGGCGTCCTGCCGTTGCGCGCCCGTAGCTCCCATGACCCTCTCGCAGGCTCAGCCGCTGACGCAACTCGGACGGAGACATGATTGGGCGCTCGTGTGCACTGGCGATCGCGTGAATGCGCTGGAGCAACTCCGCATTGCGCGCAAGCCTGGTTCGTCCGCGGTCAAACCATATCTGGTCTTCAAGTCCCACACGCACGCCGCCGCCCATGGCTATCGCCACGGAGTTCATCGGCAATTGTGCCTCGCCAATGCCGGCGAGGCACCAGTAGGACTGCGGGGGCAGGTCTCGAATCATCACGCCTGCATGCAACAGGTCGGCCTGGGCGCAGGCGATGTTCCCCAGCAGTAGATTGAAGT
>CAYNXN010000127.1:0-4345 GCA_964401175.1 uncultured Dehalococcoidales bacterium
CTCTTCATAGATCTTCTTGGCCATGCGTTCGACTTCGTCGTCGGATGCGCCTGAAGCGTCGACTTCCTGCGTCTCGAGCCAGAGGCGAAGTCCCGCCCGCTTGGCAGGCCCCACCTTGTTCGTGTCCATGATCTCCTCAGAATCGTACCCCTTCTCACCGAGCCAGTTGCCGAGCTTCTCCCGGTCGACGGCACATGCTGCCGAAGGGTTGATGTTAACAGCCTGCGCCTGCCATGCCATCCAGACACGACACAACTCATCCTCAATCTCGGCAGTATTGGCGCCGCCGAAGATCGGATTCACCGCACGGAAGCCAAAGAGCCGGGCCGCCCATCCCAGATGGGATTCCAGCACCTGGCCGATGTTCATGCGCGATGGCACGCCCAGAGGATTGAGCACAATATCAACAGGTGTGCCATCGGGCAGGAAGGGCATATCCTCTTCCGGCAGGACGATCGAGACAACGCCCTTGTTGCCATGCCGGCCGGACATCTTGTCACCGATGGAAAGCTTGCGACGTTGCACCACCCACACCCTCACGAGGCGCTTCACGCCGGCGGGCAGCTCGTCGTGATTCTCTCGAGAGAAGATGCGCATCGACAGCACCCGCCCTCGGGCGCCAGGAGGCATGCGCAATGAACTGTCCTTCACATCCCTCACCTTCTCGCCAAAGATGGCGCGCAGCAGCTTCTCTTCGGTCGACGGCTCGGTTTCTCCCTTCGGGGTGATCTTGCCAACCAGGATATCGCCCGGCTTCACTTCCGCTCCGATGCGCACGATGCCCTGGTCATCAAGATTGCCAAGGCTGTCCTCGCTCACGTTGGGAATGTCCCGGGTGATTTCCTCCGGACCGAGCTTGGTGTCTCGTTCCTGGGTCTCGTACTTCTCGATATGAATCGAGGTGTAGACATCGTCTTTCACCAGTCGTTCACTGACGATAATGGCATCCTCGTAGTTGTAGCCACGCCAACTCATGAAGGCGCAGACCACGTTCCGTCCCAGTGCAAGCTGTCCGCCCTGAAGAGAGGAACTGTCAACCAGTATCTGGCCCCTCTCAACACGTTCATCCTTTCTCACGAGCGGCCGCTGGTCGATACAGGTGCCCTGGTTAGTGCGGTGGAACCTCCGCAGCCTGTGGGAGTGAAGGTCGCCATTGTCATCTCGAATCACGATCTGGGAGCCCGTGACCGAGGTCACCACGCCATTGCAGTCGGAGAACAACGCCTGGCCGCTGTATCGGGCCACCTCTCCTTCCATCCCGGTTGAGACAAGAGGGGCTTCCGGTCGCAGCAGCGGAACTCCCTGTCGCTGCATGTTCGAACCCATCAGCGCACGATTGGCGTCATCATGTTCAAGAAACGGAATAAGTGCCGCCGATACGCTGAAGATCTGCTTGGGAGACACATCCATGAGGTCGACCTTGTCCTGGGCCTCACGGTAGTACCGCGGGCCACGCTTCACATCGACGCGCTCATCCACGAACTCCCCGTACTCGTTCAAGCGCACGTTGGCTTCCGCGATGCTGTACTGCTCTTCTTCATCCGCGGTGAGATTCAGCACATCGGTGGTGACATAGGGCGCCACTTTGATCTGCTGCGATCCGAGGGCAGCAATCTCATTGGCGATCTCTTTCGTCACCCGTGTCCCTGCGGCGGCCACGAGCCGGCCATCGTCCGCAACCGCATCCTGCTTCAGCGACCGTCCCACGAGTTGGGGAGAAGACACCGGCAACTCGTGCACCACCTTGCGGTAAGGGGTCTCGACGAAGCCGAACTTGTTGATGGAGGCATACGTCGCCAGTGTGCCGATGAGTCCGATGTTGGGTCCTTCCGGAGTCTCGATGGGACAAAGGCGTCCGTAGTGCGAATGGTGTACATCACGCACCTCAAAGCCAGCGCGGTCACGCGAGAGACCGCCAGGTCCCATCGCGGAAAGGCGGCGCTTGTGCGTCAGCTCGGCCAGCGGGTTCGTCTCATCCATGAACTGGGACAACTGTGACCGGCCAAAGAACTCCTTGATCGCCGCCGTCACCGGACGGATGTTGATCAGCGCTGAGGGGGTGGCCGCCTCCGAGCCAAGGATGCTCATGCGTTCCTTGACGGCGCGCTCCAGTCTCAGGAGCCCAACACGAAACTGGTTCTGCAACAGGAAGCCGACGCCCTGAGCACGCCGATTGCCCAGATGGTCGATATCGTCAGGTGTCTCGCGACCGTTGTTGAGCAGGATGATGTGGCGCACGATCTGCACCAGGTCTTCCGGCGTCAGTCCAAGGTAGTCACTGGGAACCTCAACCCCCAGCTTCTTGTTGAGCTTGTATCTCCCGACCTCACCCAGGCTGTAGCGCCTCGGGTTGAACAGGAAGTTGTTCAGCAGTGTCTTGGCGCTGTTCAGGCTCGGCGGCTCGCCCGACGAGAGCTTGCGATAGATATCAACCAGGGCAGCCGCGTGGTCGTGAATCAGCGGATCCCGCTCGATGGTCGACGCCATGTACTGGTGATCGGGGGCTGTATCAACGTCCTGGAACAGGCTCAACAAATCGTCATCAGTACTGTATTTGGGGTCGACGGCGCGCAACAGCGTGCTGGCGGTCAGCTTGCGTTTGCCGCTGACACGCACCGAGATGACGCTCCGGCTTGAGGTGTCGAAGTCGAGCCACGCGCCGCGCTCCGCCACGAGCTTGCCAAACCCCAGCTGCCGTCCGCTCACCGGGTCGCGCGCGAGCGTGAAATACACGCCGGGGAACCGGGTGAGCTGACTCACCACCACGCGCTCAGCGCCAGAGATGATGAAGGTGCCATCCTCGGTCATGAGCGGAAAGTCGCCGAAGAAGAGCCTCTCCTCCTTGATCTCACCAGTTTCCTTGATCAAGAGGCGCACGAGCACCCGAAGCGGAGCGGAGTAGGTCAGACCGCGCTCGAGGCACTCGTCAACCGAGTGTTTCGGCTCGTCGAACTCGAAGTCGTGGAAATGAAGCTCCAGTCTGTTGCGCGTATAGTCCCGGATGGGAGACACTTCTTCAAAGAGCTTGGCCAGTCCCTCTTTCTTAAACCATTGAAAGGACTCAACCTGGACCTTGACGAGATCGGGGACGTCGATGACCTCGGGGTGTCTCGCGAAGGAACGCACGACAGGGGTCGATGGAGCAGATATCAAAGGCATAGCACACTCCTACACACGTAGTCTTACGAAACTGCCACTTTCACAAGCACAAAAGGGGGGGAAGTCAGATAGGCGATGGGGAAACGTAAAGCATTGTCATGCCGCAAACAGCCATTTTATCACCGGCACTGCGGTCCGTCAATTATGTGCGTCGCCGCCGCCATGGGCCTTCCGTGCGCGAGTACGCAAGTCATATAGAACGGCGATGGCCTCGAGCGGCGTGAGTGCATCCACATCGAGTTCAGACAACTCCGCAAGAAGACTGTCATCCACTTCTCCGAAGAGCCCCAACTGCAGCGCCGGTTCCAGCCGTGTCACGCGCCGGGCGCGCCCGTGTCCACGTCCGGATGCTTCCAGCCGTTCGAGGACGCTCTGTGCCCGGTTCACAACAGCGCGCGGCAGGCCAGCCAGACGCGCCACGTGAATGCCGTAGCTCTTGTCCGCGCCACCCGGAGCTATGCGATGCAGCAGCCGCACCTTGCCATCCGCTTCATCCACCACCACATTGTAGTTGCGCACACGCGGCAACTGGTCGGCAAGCTGAATCAGCTCATGATAGTGAGTCGCGAACACCGTGCGTGCCCCCAACGAGGGGTGGTTGTGAATGTGTTCGGCAACCGCCCACGCGATAGAAACGCCGTCGTAGGTGCTCGTACCCCGGCCGATCTCGTCAAGCACCAGCAATGAACGCGGCGTGGCATGGTGCAGGATATTCGCCGTCTCAATCATCTCCACCATGAACGTCGATTGTCCCGAAGCCAGGTCCTCCTGCGCCCCGACGCGTGTGAAGATGCGATCCACTATGCCAATGGTCGCCGTCTCGGCTGGCACGAAGCTGCCAATCTGCGCCAGCAGCACAATCAACGCGACCTGCCGCAAATAGGTGGACTTCCCGGACATATTGGGTCCCGTGAGCACGATCAACTGCGCCTCTTCGCCAGACAGCAAGGTATCGTTAGGCACGAACTCACCCTGCTGCAACCTCGCCTCCACTATCGGATGGCGTCCGCCGTGAATCTCGATGCGAACGGTCTCATCCAGCACGGGCCGGATGTACCCTCTCCGCGCCGCCACCCCGGCGAGACTGCAGACCACGTCGAGGTTGGCCACCGCCTGTGCGATCGCCGCAACGGTGGGCGCCCAGCCGGCAAGCTGTTCACACACCTGGCGAAAGACCGTCGCTTCA
>CAYNXN010000128.1:0-4329 GCA_964401175.1 uncultured Dehalococcoidales bacterium
CCAAAACTACAACTACCTGTGCAACTGTACGATATTCACGCGCGAAGTGCAAACTCTGGCCGTACGTGCCGCGCGAAGAGTCGACGGCACGGCGGGGAAAGCGCGGACGATATCATTGACAGTCGACTGAACGACATTGTATGGTGCCTCGAAGCCGCGACAACATGAGACTCCCGGATCACCTGTTGCTTTCACGCCACACACCGACATACCGTACGGTGCGCCGTTGGGTGCTGTTCTGCCTCGTCATTGCTCTGTCTCTGGCGCCGGCGGCGCCGGCCCTGGCCGCCGATTGTCCTCCGGCGAGCTGGGCGCGCTTCTCAACCCCAACGCATGAAGACCTCAAGCTGCTACCGGGAAGCGACATCGATCAGTTCGCGACCGCCGGTGACGATGGCGCCACCATCTATGCCATCGGCACATGGAACAGCCCATGTGCCCACACCACTCCCGTTGACCCGTTTGGCCCCGGAGCCGGGCTCTTCGACTCCGGCCAGGCACCACGACTGTGGCTGTCTCATGATGGCGGCCTCACATGGACCGACCGGACCACCGCCCTCCTGGAGGCAACAAACCTGCCCGATGCGGGAAGCGGACAGTATGATGACTTCCTGGTGTTCACATCCGTGGCCACGGCACCGGATGACGCCAATCTCGTCATCGTCGCCGGCTACAACAGCGACGGCCTTGCCGTGGTCGCTGGCTCGAAGGACGGGGCCGAGAGCTTCACGGCCATCGGCTGCGGCGCCGTCAACGGCATCATTCTCTGCGCCGCCGTATCCCCTGAGAGTGACGGCACACGCGACGTCGCGCTTGGCACCATGGACAGCGTCAACGGAGGACGGGTGTGGCGCTGTGAGGTCGGACGATTCTGGCCACAAGCGTGGCAGGACACCGGCGCGTATCCGGGATGGTCCGACGCGGTCTCGTGGGACGGTGATCCCACCAGCATCCTCGCCGTGACCTCCCTCTCTTTCTCACCCTCGTGGCAGAGCGATCGGACAATCCTCGCGATGGTCGTAGCCGAATCGGAAGAGCCCGACGGCGACAGCTATCAGGGTTACTTCCTCTGCGCCGGCAGGTGGAGTCACGCGCCCGCATGGAATGCGGCTGCCGCAATCGAGGATTATCCGGTGCCGGTGCGCAACGGCGGACTCGTCATCCATGCGCCATCCCCCCTCCCCCCATTCCTGCTCAGAGACCTCACCCGCATCGCGCTGCCCGGTGACTACGACGCAGACCATGATGCGCGCCGCGGTGCTCTTCTCTGCGTCAACGGACTGCTGGTTGACCCCTCGTCGGACTCCGTGCTGACCGAAGGCGGCTTTGTCTTTCGGGTAGACGGCTCGAAGCTGAGCGCCGACCTGCTGGCTGCCGAGCAGAATCCGTGGCTGGCATCCCTCGCCTATCGCGGCGGCGTCGACATGCGAGGCCAGGTGCTGGCGGGTGCCCTCTGCCCGGCAACGTGGAGTTGGAGCGACATAGTCGCGTGGTGCAACGGAGAGGCGCCTGCGCTTCCCTGCTGCAGCGGCGTCGACATCATCGTGGGAGAGCAACTGGACGGTTGTTGTCCGCAGTGGACCCGGGCCACGCGCCCCCCTTCCGGCCAGTACCGGGCTCTCGTCTGCTGGAGCCCCGTGGCTGGAGCAGCGCGTGCGGCCACCTCGGGTGGCGGCCGGGTCTGGTACAACGGCAAGTGGTACGCGGACGAGAGTGCGTTCTCCGGCGCTGTGGACCCGTCCGCTGCATGGGAACAGACCGGCCTGGTGGACACCATGATCCATCGTGTCGTTGACCTCGCTTTCAACCCGGCGCAGCAGACGCTGTACATCCATACGACACACGCGACCGCACCGGGGCGCGTCTGCGGCTGTGAGAGCGTCTGGCGCACGACTGATGCCGGCGCCTCCTGGGTCAGACCGCTGCACGGCCGGCCAGGCGTCAGCGACGACGATGAGGATGCGTTCGACGATATCATCAACGGCTACTACCGGGGATTCTACAAGCCGAGAACCGAAGGCTATCTTCAGGCGGGTGGCGTGCGTTATCTCATCGGCGATGCCATCGACGAGGACGACAGTCAGCAGGTTCAGGCCGGCTTCGAGGCAGACGCGGTGTACCGGCTCGTCGACGTCAGAGCCGGGTCATGGCAGAAGATCAGCGACCTGGTGTTGAATTACGAAGGACTGCTGCACATGGATTGCCCGGAGGGACAGGGCGCCGTCCTCTACGTCGGTTTCGACAACCTCTGGTGGGACTACACCGCCAATCGGCCACTGGCCTATGAGGCGGACGGCTCAGACCCATCCTGCCCGCCAGGGCACGACTGCCGCAAGGTGAGCGGCGCCGCACGGTGTCTGGACCCGGGCCGACGCGACTGCTGCGGAGAGATGGAATGGGACTATCTCATCCGGGGTCTCGAGGGAACGCATTTATCCGATGGCATCTACGAGCGTTTGATGCTCGCGGGAGCGCACTGCTCCACGGATGCGGTGCATCTATGGGCCATCGACGACGGCAGCCGTTACTACAGCGCCGAGGGAGAGGACACCGAGAGCTACGACTGGTGCAACGCCGAGTTCAACAACGAGCGCTGGGGCCGGCTCTGGACCTACGCAGACTGCTACGCGATGACGGCAGTCACTACCGCAGGAGACGAAACGCCGCGCACCATCCCCTCAGACCCCTGCCGCTGCGCTCACGAGGCCTTCTCGCTTGAATGGAACCGGCCGTGTGACGCGTGCGAATACGAGGTGCAGATCGCGCTCGACCGCGATTTCACACACATCGTGCTCAACACCAACGAGTTGCTGCGTGCGCCGGATGCGGCATGGAGCACTCGCTTCTACCGGCCGTTCGAGCCCGCGATGCCGGACATCCTCGTGGCCAGAGGGTTGCTTGAGTGCGGCGAAACCTATTGGTGGCGAGTACGAGCCCACCTGGCGGAGACGGGAGAGGTCATCAGTTCGTGGTGGTCGACGCCCGTCCGCTTCCACACAGCGCCCGGACCGCCCGGACAGATCGTGCTGAGTGCACCCGGGGACGGGGCCACCGGTGTGCCGGTGACCAACGTTGGATTCACCTGGACCCGCGTGTCAGGCGCCACCGGGTATGACTTCATGCTGGTTGACCGGGAACGTGGGCATGTGGCCTCTCAGGTGGGCGACTTCGCTTCGTTCGTGCTGCCGCTCACGCTGGAGCACGACACTCCCTACGTCTGGCGGGTCATCGCACTGGAAGGAGAGCGGATCATCAGTGAATCGGCGCCGGCGACCTTTCGCACTGTGGCAGCGGCCGCTCCCCTTCCACCACCGGAGACCACCGCTCCATTCACGCCACCCACCCCGCGGACACAAACAGACTGGCTGCCGTACTTCGCGGGGGCGATCGCGGCACTGCTGGCGCTGGCGCTGGCCGCACTCTCGCATGTCAATCGGCGCCTCAGGCGTGACCGGTTGAACCGAAGGCGCGGAGCAGCCGGGCTTCCTCCCTACTGATGCAGGCCGAGTCGACTCACGTTCGGGGTGCGCTGCAGACCACGCCATACTGGTCCAGTCCACAGAGCCGTGAATCGCCCGCGCCTCGAACATCCAGCCAGAGCAACGTCACCAGGGCGATGACTATCGCCGCCAGAATGATGACCACCCACTGCCGCTTCTGCATCCCGCTCCTCCGCGAGATCACTCCGCCTCACTGCTCCAGCCCGGGCACAACACCGCCTGCTATTCGAATGCCCATAGGCCGCGCCCCTGCCGCCGGGCCTGCTCCTCCAGGCTGCGGAACAGTGCCGCATGAACCTCGGCCTCGTCCAGAATGAGGACACGCGCCAGCCCTTCCTCCAGAAGCACCGCGTTTACCATCACGCCATCGGCATAGACATAACGCAGCAAGCGACCGTAGGCATCGGCATCGGTTTCACCTTTCAGCAGTTCCACCACCCGGCCTTCGACCAGCTCACGGTTTCGCGCCATCGCCTCCTCGTACAGCAACTCGCCGTGTTCCGGCGTATCGATGCCCAGATAGCGCACGCGGCTGCCATCCGACAGCTCTACCGTATCCCCGTCGACAACCCGGGACACCAGATGCTCCTGCTCGGTCGCCATCACCGGCGGTCCGGCGCGACCGACGAGGTACCCGGCGACGAACGCGGCAACCACCAGCAACACCACGCCTATGACGTTTCCGATGCCACCCGGAGGGCGCGGCAAGCGGAGGCCACTGCCGAAGGATCCGGTCTGACGCGATGCGCTCCGCGTCGGCGTCCGTGTGCTGCGCCGTCTGCGTGCAGTTGCTGCAACCATACGGTAATTGTAGTACGGTGCGTCGTTG
>CAYNXN010000129.1:0-4325 GCA_964401175.1 uncultured Dehalococcoidales bacterium
AACCGTTCGGTTTGGGGCTCCCGGGACCATTCCAACTCCGCGCCGGTATCGGCTCACACCTTACCCGACTCTCTGAACCTCGCCTTGAGCTGTACTATTCCCGTTCAAAGCCGGTGCATATTCAGTTGCGCCGCATAGTAGTACGGCGCACAACAGTTGTCAAGTGCCTATGCGTCGCTCCGGGCGCCATGCACGCCCAGATGCGGCAACATGTCCACCAGGGTCTTAAGCGAACCTTCGTGTGTCGCGGACCTGTCCAGATGGAATGCCGCAAGACCCGCCGCCAGCGCAGACTCAAGATCCCGGACGGGATGGTCTCCCACATGTGCTATCTCTTCGGGCATCACCCCCAACTCCGCACACATCCACCCGAAGAAGCCTGAGTCTTTGAGCCTGCCGCAGGACGACGTCGATGAGAACATCCGCGCGAAAGACGACTCTATGTCGCGCAGCAGCGGCCGCAGAAACTCCACCGGGGTAGAGGAGGCCACCACCAGCAGGAACCTGCCGGCCAGCGCGTCGATCACCTCCGTCACCTCGGGGTAGAACTGGATGCGGCGCCGCTCCGCCTCGATGACCGGTACCGGGTCGCCCAGTCCCAGACGGCGAAACCAGTAGTGTATGTCGTACCACTCACCTCTGCCGGGCCCAACGGTCGCATACTCAGCGAAGACCCGCTCGGCCGCGTCATCGAAGGACATGCCGTATCGTTCCCCGTAAAGCGAAGGGACTACCTGCTGCCAGATGGCGCGAGAGAAGTCGGGACTTGCCAGCGTCCCTTCAGCATCGAATGAGACCACTCGGATGCCTCTATGCTGTCTCTGCATGGTGCTCAATCGTATCACATGACACCTCAGCCACCGGTTCGATTTGTCTCACCCTCCCCACCACAGCTACAATGCTCGGAATGGCACACGAAAGCGGCGCATCGGAGATCACTTCCGGGTTCGAATTGGGTCCGATACGGCCACCGAGTGAGGCCTATTCCCTGCTCATCCGCGCCACGCGAAACTGTCCGTGGAACAAGTGCCTCTTCTGCCACTGCTACAAGGACACGCAGTTCTCATTGCGTTCGGTGGAGGAGATCGAGAGGGACATCGACGCCGCGCGGGAGATGCGCGAGCGCATAGTTGAGGCATCACATACGCTCGGTTACGGCGGCAACGTGCAACTGACTGCGGCCGCCCTGCTGAGTCAGCCCTACGACGACCCCTGTCTCAGGAACGTTGCCCTCTTTCTCTACGGCGGCGGACAGTCCGTGTTCCTGCAGGACTCGAACACGCTAATAATGCGGACTCCTGACCTGGTACGCATACTGCGGCATCTCGGCGCTGCCTTCCCCGGACTGTCCCGCGTCACTTCCTACAGCAGGTCACATACCGCTGCACACAAGACGCTGGAAGAACTGAAGGAGATCCGCGAAGCGGGGCTCGTGCGGATCCACATGGGACTGGAGACGGGCTACGATCCGCTGCTCCAGTTCATGCAGAAAGGCACCACCGCAGCGCAACAGATCGAGTCGGGGCAGAAGCTCAACGCCGCCGGCTTCTCTCTGTGCGAATACGTGATGCCCGGCCTCGGCGGTACGGCCATGGCGGAGGGACATGTGCGGGAGACATCGCGCGTCCTGAACGCCATTAACCCCGAGTTCATCCGCTTGCGCAGCCTCCACGTCACACCCACGATGCCGCTCTGGGCCCAGGTGCAGGACGGCGCCTTCCAGTTGCAGACCGAAGATGCGGTAGTACGGGAGATCGAGGCGCTGATAGAGGGGCTGGAAGTGACCAGTCAGTTCAAGAGCGACCATATACTGAACCTGCTGATGGAGGTTGAAGGCGCCTTCCCGCAGGACAAAGAGAAGTGCCTCCGCATCATTCGCCAGTATCTCTCGCTCCCTGACGAGGAACGCCTCAACTTCCAGTTCGGTCGGCGCATGGGCCTGTACGAGACGCTTTCGGACCTGCAGGACCAGGGGAGACATGACCGGGTGGCGGACACAGTAAGGCGGATAGTGGACAGGGGCGATGACGTCAACGAGGTCATCCGCCGTCTCAAGGACCGGTTCATCTAGACAACCACGGCATCCAGCGGCTTCTGCATGTATGGCCCGGCCAGCGTGTAACCCAGATTGCGGTAGTACTGTCTCACACCGACCCCACTCAGAACCCTCAGCGAGGAAGCCCCGAATCGAGCGGCCGCCAGACGTTCGGCCTCCGCGAGTAGACCAGCCCCGAGGCCACGATGCTGCGCCGCCGAAGCGTGGTGATCTCCCAGCGCCACCTCGGGACCGAACACATGCAACTCGCGCACCGTCGCCTCAACGCCTCCGCTAACGGCCAGCGCCTCGGTCGAAGAGTACTTCAGCGACAGCCGCAGCAGACCAAACAGGGTGCCCCGTTCGTCTTCGTACGAGAGCATGATTTCACAGCCGCCGGCAACGTCGTACTCGCGCAGGCGCAACTGCGGCTCACACACCTCCCAGCCATCGCGCTGGCGGTGTCCATACTCGCGGCAGCGGATGCAGTCGCACACCAGTCCCCGTTGCGCCATGCATTCCTTGATGGTTGCCCGCAGCGCCAGGTCGTCACAGCCGGCAATGATGAACTTGCGAGGTATGTCACGCATCAGCCGCGCGATCCGCACGTACGGAGGAACCATCATCTTGATATCGATGAGCAGATCCCTCATCTCCTCGGTGGTTCCCGGCCGGTACCGTCCCTGCGCGTACCACTCGGCCAGCCGTGAGCCCTGGACGACAACCGTGGGGTAGAGCTTCAAACCATCCGGTCTGAAGCAGGGTTCGTCGAACAGGCGACCAGTCAGTATCCGGTCGCGTTCCGGCGAGGAGCCTGGCAGTCCCGGCATCCAGTGGTAGTAAACCTTGAAGCCGTGCCGCCTCAGGCGCTCCGTGGCAGCGATCACCTCGGCAACGCCGTGACCTCGACATGTCAGTGCATGTACCTCGTCATCAAGCGTCTGCACGCCAAGCTCAACACGGGTTGCACCGAACTCATGCAGCCGCTGAATCTCGGATTCTCCACACCAGTCCGGCCGCGTCTCGACACAGAGACCCACACAGCGCACTGTGGCCGTCTCATTCTGCACCGTTGCCGTTGACAGGTCCTCGCTGGCAAGGTCGTTCAGTGCGTCATAGCACGACTTGACGAACCAGCGCTGATACTCGACGGGGTAGGAGAGAAACGTGCCGCCCATGACGATGAGCTCGACCTTGTCCACCGGGTGTCCCATGTCACGCAGCAAGCGCAGCCGCAACTGCACCTGGGCAAACGGGTCGTAATCACAGCGCAGTGCGCGCAGCACCGCGGGTGACTCAGCGGTGTAGCTCTTGGGCGCCCCCTCGGCCGACGGGCAATAGACACACTCGCCCGGACAAGGGTAAGGCCGCGCCATTACCGCAACCGGCGTCACGCCCGATATGGTCCGCGTGGCTTTGCGCATGGTAGGCTTGAGTCTAGCAGGCGTCACCGATGGCAACAAACAGAGAGGCATACGATGCCATCGCCCCCACCTGGTATGGTGTGCGGCACTGGCCTCTGTTGCGGCACGATCTGGAGCGGGCCGCGAGACGATGGAGCGGCGGACATCTGGTCAATCTCGGCTGCGGCGCCGGCGCCGACTTCCTGCCGTTCTCTCAAGGTTTCCGACTCACTGGAGTGGATATCTCCTGGGAGATGCTGCGGCAGTGCATCAGGCACGCCCGCCGGCACGGATTTGCCCCAGCTCTGCTGCAGGGCGACGTCACTCAGCTTCCTCTCGCCCCGGCGACCGCGGATTATGCGATAGCGATCGCCTGCTACCATCATCTGTTGACCCGGGACGAGCGTAAGAACGGCTTCACCGAGCTGTGGCGCATCCTCCGCCCCGGAGGCGAGGCCTTCATCAGCGTCTGGAACCATGACCAGCCACGTTTTCGCGCCATGCCGCAGGATGTATCCGTGCCGTTTCGTTCCGGGGCTGTCACCGTGCAGCGACGTTACCATCTGTTCAAGCGGGAGGAACTGGCATGCGCTCTGACAGACTGTGGCTTTGTGTTACTGCGTCTCGGCTACGGAGCCTCGCGCAATGATCCAACGCGAGAGGACAATCGGAACCTGTGTGCCCTGGTGAGCCGGCCTGAAGCCCCCACCACCTGATCTAGGCGCTCTCAATGGGAGGCACCCGGCTCACCTTGTCCTTGCGGGGCAGTCCGGCCTCAACTTCCTCAACAAACACCCTCACGAGCTCGGGGTCGAACTGCGTGCCTGCACCCTCCCTGAGACGCTTCAGCGCCTGGTCGTCCGCCAGGGCGATGCGGTACGGCCGTG
>CAYNXN010000130.1:0-4267 GCA_964401175.1 uncultured Dehalococcoidales bacterium
GGCTGGGCCTGTACGTCGTGTACGGGGTCACCCGCGTACTCAACCTGGCGCAGGGCGAGTTCGTCATGCTTGGCGGCATGATTACGGTGAGCCTGTGCGCCTGGGGCGTGCCGCTTCTGCCGGCGATCCTGCTCGCGGTGGGCGTTGTCTCAGCGTCGGGGGCAGTGCTCTACCGGTTCATTATTCATCCGGCGCGAGATGCTTCGGGCTCCACGCTCGCGTTCCTGACGGTTGGCTTCGCCTTCGCCGTCGAAGGACTCACGCTCCTCGTCTGGGGCTGGGAATACCGCAGCCTGACCAACTTCCTTGGCAGCTCGAGCATCCATTTGTGGGGTGCCACCATCTTCGGCCAGGCTCCATGGGTGGTCGGCATGACTGTCCTCATGGTTGCCGGGTTGTACTACTTCTTCGGGCACACGATGCTCGGCCGGGCGCTGCGCGCCTGTGCCGACGAGCCTCGTGGCGCGAGGACGGTGGGAATCAGCCCGGAGCGCATGGGTTTGCTGGCTTTCGTCATCGCGGCCGCTCTCGGGGCGGTTGCCGGGGCTACCATCACACCGCTGACAATGACGGCCTACAACGTCGGCATCCCGTTGACCATCAAAGGTCTGCTGGCTGCATTCGTCGGAGGCATGCATCGCGCCGAGGGCGTAATCGTGGGCGGACTCATTCTCGGCCTGGTGGAGGCGCTCTCCGCCGGGCTGATGCCGGGTGGCTACCACGATGCCATCGCGCTTGGTCTGTTGCTGGTCATCTTCCTGGCCCGGCCCCGGGGGTTGTTGCCGGCACACGCGAATGTCGAGGAATAGCATGGTGTCTGGTGAGGTACCAATGAGTGCAGTCCCCGACGGGCGGAGGGCAATCGTACCGCGCGTCGTGGCATACGCCGTTGCGGCGCTGGTACTGTACGCGCTGCCCCTCTGGGGCGGAGCGTACGCGGTCAGCATCGTGACGGTCGTTGGCTTGCATGCGATCCTGGCCCTGGGACTGGTGTTGCTCACCGGCCTGGCGGGCCAGGTCTCGCTTGGCCAGGCGATGTTCTACGGGACGGGAGCATACCTCTCGGCGCTGTTGACGACGCGCGTGGGCTTGTCTCCGTGGCTCGCAATAGTGCTTGCTGCAGTGGTCACAGGATGCGTGGCGGCGCTGGTTGGCATGGCCGTTCTGCGGCTGCGGGGCATCATAGTTGCTGGCGTTACGCTGACGGTCAACCTCATCTTCTACTACCTCGTGATGAGCATGGGGGCCGTCACCGGTGGGGCAACCGGGCTTGCGGGCATCCCCCGCCTGCCGTATCCTTCGTTGCTCTCGTATTCCGCATTCGTTTTCGTACTCGTCTGGCTGGTTGTTGCCATCCTCTTCGTCTTCTCGGTGAACGTCATGAAGTCTCGCAGCGGACGCGCGCTGCGTGTCCTCAACGTCCTCGCGGGGGGGAGTGAACAGACGGCGCAGGTGCTTGGCATCAACACCATGAAGTACAAGGTCAGCGCCTTTGTGGTGGCGGCCGTCTTCGCCAGCATCGGTGGCAGCATCTTCGCCCACTACGCCCGGGTCATCGAGCCGGGCAGCTTCCATGTGCAGACCTCGGTGCTGGTGGCCATCATGGTGATCGTTGGTGGCGTGACTGCGCCGTGGGGGGCGATTATCGGAGCCGCTCTCATGATCGGCTTGACCGAGGTGCTGCGTGCCGTTGCCCCGATAGTTCTGGGGGGGCCAACAGGGGCCTACGAGCTCGTCGCCTACGGAGTAGTGCTGGTGGCTACCTTGTTGCTGCTGCCCGACGGACTCTACTCCATTCCCGCGCGAATCAGGAGCCGGAGGCAGCATGGCCGCTCCTGAGACGAGAAACATGGCGGCAGATGTTGCGCGGCACACGCCGGAGGAGCGCGGACTGGTGTTGCGTGGACTGTCCGCTGCGTATGGGGATCTGGTGGCGCTCAAGAACGTGGACTTGAGGGTGCAGCCGGGTGAACTGGTGTGCATCATCGGGCCGAATGGGGCCGGGAAAACGACATTGTTGAAGCTGGTCAACGGGCTGCTCAAACCGTCCTCGGGAGAGATCTGGTTTCACGGGGAGCCTATCGGTGGGCTTCAGGCCTACAAGGTGGCGAGACTGGGCATCACCCAGATGTTCCAGGACATCCAGTTGTGCCCCTCGCTCTCAGTGCTGCAGAACGTGATGACCGGCTGTCATGTCTGGAGCAGATCCGGATTCGTGGCGACAGGCTTCAGGCGACACGGCGCAAGAGAGGAGGAGTCGGTTATTCGCGCCGTCGCCACCGAGCAGTTGAATGCGCTCGGCCTTGGGCCGTATGCGGATGTGAGGCCCCGGCAACTCTCGTGGGGCGAGCAGAAGCTGGTCGGCCTGGCGCGAGCCCTTGTGGCGCGTCCTTCGCTCGTGCTGCTGGATGAGCCCTACGGCGGACTGGTGCAGCATGAGATCGACCGCCTCAGCTGTCTCTTGCGAGAATTGACAGCGGCGGGCGTTGCCGTACTGATGGTTGAACATCTCACGGACGTGGTCATGGATGTGGCGACCAGGGTTGTGGTACTACACTATGGCGAGAAGATCGCCGAGGGGCCGGCGCACCGGATTCGCAATGATGAGAGGGTTATCGCGACATATCTGGGAGAGTGATGACGCATAGCGTGATGGATTCGGGCGCATGCGACGCGGTGCTGCAATTGAAGAATGTGCGCGCCCGGTATGGCTCCTTCGAAGCGCTGCGGGACGTATCGCTTGAGCTGCGCCGCGCCGAGATAGCCGCGCTGGTGGGCCCGCACGGCGGTGGAAAGAGCGCGGCGCTCAAGGCAATCTGTGGACTGTTGCCGGTGACGTCCGGCGAGGTCTGGTTTGAGGGCTGCCGTGTCGACGGGCTCCCCGTTGAGTCACTTGTGGGGCGAGGCATCGCCTATGTCGATGAGCAAAGACTCATCTTCGCCTCCATGAGCGTGATGGACAATCTCCTGCTCGGCGCCTACGCTCGCCGACGCAGAAGCGGCGGCAACGCGATTAGCGATGATATCGAGACGGTCATGAACCTCTTCCCCATATTGCGGGAAAGACAAGGCCAGAGCGCGGGCACTCTTTCCGGTGGAGAGAAGCAGATGCTGTGCATCGGCCGGGCATTCATGGCATCACCGCGCCTCCTGCTGCTCGATTGTCCCTCGCTGCGGCTGGCGCCGATACTGGTGAAGCGGGTCATGGGCGCCATATCCGAACTGCGAAACCACGGAATCACCACGCTCCTCGTGGAGCAAAACGTCAAGGCTGTGAGCCACATCGCCGATCGAGGCTACTTCATGGAAGGCGGGCGCGTGATTGCGCGGGGCAGGCCGTCGGAGTTGCTGAATCACTCGAACGGTGGCCGCCTGGTCACCTAGGCAGAACCTGAGCCAGCGCCTTGCCTCTCGAGCGCTGCATGGATGGCTGCTGTCAGCAGATTCGTGGCAGCAACTCGCCTGCAAGCATCTGAACCAGCCGCGTGGTGCCGAGGTTGGTTCGCAGCACCACTCTTCCCGGGGGTCCGGCAGCGACCTCACCGATGTCGCTCGCAGCCTTCCCCAGGGGATGGGCGCGCATGGTCTGGAGCACTTGCGCGGCTGAATCCGGCGCCACGACAGCCACGAGTTTTCCCTCGTTTGCCACGTAGAGCGGATCGAGCCCGAGCATCTCGCACGCCGAGCCAACCCCGGGCTGCAGCGGCACGGCAGCCTCTGTAATGCTGATGCTGACGTTTGACTGCAGCGCCAGTTCGTTGAGGCAGGACGCCAACCCACCGCGGGTGGGGTCGCGCATGCAGTGGATGGCGTCCGGATGCGCATCCAGCATGGCTTTGACGAGGCCGTTCAATGGGGCACAGTCGCTTGACGTCGTTGTCTGAAACGAGAGACCCTCCCGTGCGCTCATGATGGCTACTCCGTGTTCAGCAATGCCGCCGCTCACGAGCACGTGGTCGCCGGGTCTTGCATTGTGACCTGAGATGTCGCTACTGTCCGCGAGCACTCCCACTCCTGACGTGGTGATGAATAGGCCGTCCGCCTTGCCACGGTTGACCACTTTCGTGTCGCCGGTGACCACGTGTACCCCCGCCTCGTCGCAGGCAGTGCGCACCGAGCGCATGATGCGTTCGAGTGTGGAGATGTGCAGTCCCTCTTCGATGATCAGTGCCAGGCTGAGTGCTACGGGCTGCGCCCCCACCATTGCCAGGTCGTTGACTGTGCCGCATACTGCGAGCCTGCCGATGTCGCCGCCCGGGAAGAAGAG
>CAYNXN010000131.1:0-4248 GCA_964401175.1 uncultured Dehalococcoidales bacterium
CCCGTCCGTTTCCACCGGAGGAGCGGCTGCTGCGCCGGCTGGAGGAGATACAGCGTAACACCGGCAAACCGATGGCAATCTGCTATTTCTCGCGTCCCGAGGGAATGGACGTGGTGCAATCCATGACGCCCATCATTCCGGTGTATCGCAGCGCGGAGGACGTGGGGCAGGTGATGGCGTGTCTCTGGCAGTACGGCAGGCGGTTGAATGCGTTGCAGCGCGGTGTGGGCTGAGCGCAGGTCTAGCTGACAGCCCACCGCAGGATGATACGGGCATCCTCGATGGAGACCTGTCCGTCATCGTCGACGTCGAAACCGAGGTCAACTGGAAGACTGCCAGCGGCCATCTGCAGTGCCATGAGTGCATCACGCGCAGTCGCGCTGTCCGCAGAGATGGCCACCAGCCCTGGAGCCGTCGTGGGTTGAGGAGTGACTGTCGGCGGAATCGTGGTCGGTACCTCCGCATCGATCACTCTGAACTCCACCTCATCCATGGCGACGATGGACCCGGACATCGCCTGTACCGAGAAGGTCCAGAAGCCGATGTCCGAGCTTTCAGCAACCCCGAGGTCCATGGAGTAGGTGCCGGCGGGAATGTAGGTGCTGTTCGTTTCGGAGCCGCCGGGCCCGGCCGTCGTCCAGGTCATCTGAGAATCGAGCCCGATATGCACCCAGATGGTGATCAGCTCGCCAACACCGTACTCACCACCATACGTGCCCTCGCCTTCGCCGCCTTTCTCCGTCCACACATCCAGAGGGAAGATGCTGGACTGCGCCGCCACAGAGAGCGGTGCTGTGGCGACCGCAAGGCAGAGAGCCAGCAACACGAGAACAGGCATCAACCTGTTCGCGAGCTTCATGGCCGCCATCGTTCTTCGTGACATCTCGTCATCCAATCGTGATTGTGGGGGTGGCCACAGCGAGCGTTGAGAGGTTCACGTGACCATCGGTCCCATAGGCCGGCACCTCAGAGAGGTCGCTTGCCGTGTGCGCCTGAATCTCGGACAGGATAAGCGTCGAGTCCCCGGACATCGCAGCGCCGGAGGCCCGCCGACAGGTGATGAACGCGAGCGCCCAGTCGCCCATAAGCCCGTTTGAGTTGACAAGGGCGATGGCGACCCGGCCTTGCTCGGCGCCGTACTCGAAGAGCGTGCCCGGTGGAAGCGCCGCCGCGTCGAGGCGAACGAACTCCACCTCTGCGGCATCGTACTGCATCTCGACGAAGAGACTGCCCAGATCCTGCGCGCCACGCAACTGGATGGGCACCTGGAACTCCGCGCCAACGGGCGCCGGGCTCGCCGTGGGCGCTGCAGTGGCGGGCGGGCTGGTAGCGGCAGTCGGCGGCGGAGTGACGGCGCCGCCCCCGCGATTATTGAACAGACCGGTCAGTGAGGGGAGGCCGAACGGACCGGAGAATGCCTGCAGCGCCAGGACAACAACAGCGATGAGGCTGGCGGCTATGACAACGCCGCTGCCGATGAGCATCCACTTGGGCGCCGGTATGCCATTCCGTCCCTTCTTCTTCGCCACGAACTCGCGCGCCGGCGACAGTTCACTGCGAACCGTCTCTGTTACACGCTCCCGCGGCAACTCCTTGGCGAGGGCGTCCCTGGCCGCCTTCGGAGACGTGACACCGATGGACACCGCCGGGCCGACCGGGCGCAACAGCTCGTCCTCCGTCTCTGCGCGCAAGAGCGCCGCGAACGACTCCTCAAGACGCTCCAGGGCCGCGATGCGCCGCCGCAGATCAGCGGTGGCATTGCGATACTGCACTTCCGTATACTCGCCTGCCCGGTATTTCGCTTCCTGCGCACCCTGCTCGCGACGCAAACCTTCGATCTCAGCAGAGACCTCATTCAGCCTCGCCCGAACGAGAGTCTTGGCTCGCGACACCTCGGCTTCAGCAAGCTCCAACTCCTCAGCCGGTGTCCCGCGCTTTCTGGCGCGATCCCTGGCGCGGAGTGCCCGCGCCAGCTCAACCGATATCCCTTGCGGCGTGCCGCCTGCCGACGGCGCCGCGGCCGGCGCTCGCAGAGGCTGTAGTTGGGCACCGCAACTCTCACAGAAACGGCTGTTCGCCGAATTCACGGCCTGACAGCGAGGGCAGAGAGAGACATCGGCGCTCTGAGGAGGCGTAACCGGGGCTGCAGGCTGCGGCGCAGCAACCGGACTACCGCAGTGCTCGCAGAACCGGTCGAGTGTCCCCACCGTCTTGCCACAACCGGGACAGAGCCGCTCGTCCGGCTCCGCGGAGACATTCATCGATGGGGCGAGCTTCGCGCCGCACGATGCACAGAAGCGCGCGCCTGCCTCGTTCTGGTTGCCACACTCAGGACACTTCATAGGCCATCGAACCGGCACGACTTTGATCTGAGGCCGCGCCAATTATTGCACATCGCCGCTGTGTCGCATAGCGGGAGAATGCGCCAAGGCAGCACCAGGAAACCTCCACGGCGGCCCGGCACTCCGCTACTGAGTCTGGAATACCAGCGTTTCCGACTCGATCCTTGTGATGCCGTTGTCCGTTCCCAGCCAGAGCACTCCCCCGGAGTCTTCAAGAATATCCATCACCTCCCAGCCGGACAGTCCTTCGTATGGCGTCAGCAATCTCCACGCGCCACCATCAAGCACCGCCACGCCATCCCACTCCGACGTTATCCACAGGCGCCCCAGGCTGTCCTCAAACAGCGCCCGCGCCCGGTCTCCTGCCAGTCCATCACGCCTGGTCACCGTGGTCAAGCCCTCAGCCGCGATACGTGTGGCGCCACCCCTGTCTCCCAGTCCCGCTGCAATCCAGAGCGCACCGTCGCTCGTCTGCATGATGTCGGTCACCGTGTTGTGCGCCAGGCCATCATCCACGGAGATGCCGGTCATTGTGACACCGTCATACCGGAGCAATCCCACATCGTTGACGGAATCGGACCCGAACCACAGCACTCCCTGATCGTCCTCGAAGATGACCGTAACCGGCACGGCGCCGGGCCAGTCTACGCCAGTGAGAGACTGCCACCGCTCGCCATCATACGTGGCAACTCCAGACTCCGTCCCGACCCAGATGGAGCCATCGCGATCCTGCACCACCGCCGCCGCATAGCCGGGAGCGAGTCCATCGTCGCGGGTGAAGGTCGTCTCACCAGATTCCTGCCACCTGGTCACGCCTGCGAGATGCGCGACCCAGAGAGCGCCTTCACGATCAACACAGAGGTCACGCACGAAGCTGACATCAGGTATGCCACCAGCGGCGGGGCGTACTTCGACACAGGTTTCGCGGTCCAGCCCGATCAGGCCGTCGGGACCGCCGGCCCAGATAACACCCTCTCGTTCTGCCAGCGCCAGCACTATGTACGGTGGGCGGACGATTCTCCAGCCTGCGGGAGGGGCCGGATACGTTTCGGGTCGATTCAGCACCATGAACACACCGGTGGTGCCCAGAATGAGCATCAGGATGATTCCCGGCACCAGCCAGCGCCGCAGGCGCATGGCAGAGGCGCCACCACCGGTCATCCCCACCTCCTGCTCGCCGACAGCCCCTCCCAGGGACCATCATAGCTGAGTCTACCCCGAACCAGCTTGAGTGCCCGGCTCGTGACTGCCCTGGCTTCATCCAGATCATGGCTGACATAGATCACGGTCACCGCTGTTGTGCGCCTGACCTCATTAAGCAGCTCGAGCATGCTCGACACGAGGTCCCAGTCCAGTCCCGCCATCGGCTCATCAAGAAACAGGATGGCAGGATCTGGCGCCAGCGCCCGCGCGAGCGACGCACGCTGCGCCTCTCCCCCGGACACCTGGTGAGGATAGCGCCGCTCGAGCCCCTCGAGATGGGTGAGACGGACCATCTCGTTGCGCCTTTGCTCGAGCTGTGTCTTCGACAGGCCGGAAAGCCCGAACTCGATATTCTGCTGCAGCGTCATGTGAGGCCACAGCGCAGGCTTCTGGAATACCATGCCGATGCCACGCTCGTGTGGCGGACAGGCCCAGCCCTGCCGGCTGACCGGGCGTCCACCGATGCCGATTGTGCCCGCATCGGGCAGTTCGAGACCGGCGATGAGCCTCAGTACCGTGGTCTTTCCGCCTCCGGACGGCCCCACCAGCGCAACCGCCTCGCCACGAGCGACGTGAAAGCTCACGCCCGACACCGCTGCAACGCCGTCAAAGCTCTTGCTGATGTCCCGCACCGTTATCACGTCGACCGCTCCGATAGCCGCCTGTGCAGCAGCAGCACACCTGCGGAGGCGATTCCCGCCAC
>CAYNXN010000132.1:0-4210 GCA_964401175.1 uncultured Dehalococcoidales bacterium
AAGCGATACGCCTTCATAAGGTTGACCCTGGTGAGGAACTCGTTGGCGGAGTAGACGTTGTTCAGGTTCTCGCCGGGGATGTGGAGGAACATCGGCGCACCTGCGCCGGGGGCCAGGAACACCGCCTCGAAGCCCTCCTGAAACAGCTCGTCGACCGTCTCAGTCCTGCCAACCACATTGTCGAGCACCAGCTCAACACCGAGCCGGGAGACGTAGTCCACCTCCGCCTGCACGATGCTCTTCGGCAGTCTGAACTCGGGGATGCCGTATTTCAGCACTCCCCCGGCAGTGTGCAGCGCTTCAAACAGAGTGACCGCGTGGCCGGCCCTGGCCAGATCCGCCGCACAGGTGAGTCCTGCGGGCCCCGCGCCTACGACAGCGACTCTCCGCCCGCTGGGAGCAGGAACCGCGTCAGTGGCTGATGCCGCGGTGTGGTTCAGCGCCCAGTCGGCCACGAATCTCTCCAGCCGGCCGATAGCCACCGGGGCTCCCTGACGGTGGAGGACACACGCCTTCTCACACTGCTCCTCCTGAGGACAGACGCGCCCGCACACGGCCGGCAGGCTGTTCTTCTCCTTGAGCGCGCGAGCGGACTCCTCCATGTCACCTTCACGGAGCGCCTTGATGAACTCGGGAATCTGTACGTTGACAGGACAGCCTGACTTGCACAAAGGCTTGGGGCACTGCAGACAACGGTTCGCCTCTGCAATGGCGTCCGCCAGCGAGTACCCCAGGGCTACCTCTTCGAAGTTGCGGGCCCGCACCGCCGGATCCTGGCGCGGCATCGGCACCCGGTTGAGATTCAGCTCTCTCTTAGCCACAGCGTCCGCCTCCCTGACATCGGTGTTGCAGCAGTTCGGCCGAGGTTCGCTCTTCGTCGAGATAGGCCCGTTGCCGACTGATGAGCAGGTCCCAATCCACCAGATGACCATCGAAATCGGGGCCGTCGACACAGGCCAGCCGCGTTTCACCAGCGACCTCAACGCGGCACGCACCGCACATGCCTGTGCCATCGACCATGATGGGATTGAGGCTCACGATGGTCTTGACGCCAAAAGGCTGCGAAGTGAGCGCTGAGAACTTCATCATGATGGTGGGACCGATGGCGATGATGCGGTCCACTGTGCGGGTCTGCAGCAGTTGCTTCAAGGGCTCGGTCACCAGGCCTTTACGACCGTAGGTGCCGTCATCGGTGGTTACGATGAGCTCGTCACTGAACTGACCGAGTCGATCCTCCCAGAAGACGAGGTCTCTCGTACGAAAGCCCATGATCGAAATCACCCTGTTGCCGGCCGCCTTCATCTCGCGGGCGATCGGGACGATGGTGGCGATGGCGAATCCTCCGGCAACGCAGGCCACCGTCCCATACCGCTCGACCTCGGTCGGCCTGCCCAACGGGCCAACGAGGTCGTCAACCGCATCGCCGGCCGACAGCCGCGCGAACTTCTGAGTGCTGGCGCCAACCTCCATGAACACCACCGTGACCGTTCCGGCTTCGCGGTCCCAGTCGGCAATCGTCAGGGGGATACGTTCTCCCTCAACGCCATGGTGAACGATGACAAACTGTCCGGCCTGCGCCTTCTTCGCGATCCGTGGCGCCTCCACCTTCCACAGGTGTATGACCGGAGTGAGATCCTGTCGCTCGAGTATGCGAAACATCAATCCTCCGAGTAGTGATTACCGCCTGTAAGCCGCACGATTATACACGACATCAGAAGCGCGTGGCACATGCGCGGCGTTTGGAGAGTGAGGTCTGACTGCCCTACACTTGTGCGCCATGCCTGAGTTGCCCGAAGTCGAAACGATACGGCGAACCATCGAGCCGCGGATCGTCGATGCACAGATCATCGACATCTCGCTTGCCGATCCATCCATAACTGCACCGGCCAGCCCGGAGTGTCTTCAGGACGCGGTCGGCGCCACGGTGCGGGCGGTACTGCGAAGGGGGAAACACCTGATACTGCTCCTCGCGGGCAACAGCGGCCTCGTGCTGCATCTGCGAATGACGGGCGCGCTGTTCCTGTGCGAGCCACCCGCCGGGATGCGTGTCCGCGCTGCAATCTGCTTCTCGAACGGTGAGCGGCTCGTCTTCACGGATGTGCGCCGGCTGGGAAAGCTGCAGTACTATCGAGACCTGAAGCCGTTGCTGTCCCGGCTCGGCCAGGAACCGTTCGACGCGGACTTCACCGCAGAATCACTCCGCCGTGCGCTTGTCCGCCACAGCATTCCGATCAAGGTGGCTCTACTGGACCAGCACGTCGTGGCGGGAATCGGCAACATGTATGCCGATGAAGCGCTGTTCCAGTCCGGCATCCACCCGCTTACGGCGGCAAATGCGTTGGCGGAGGAAGAGGTGGAATCACTCTGGCGTGCCATCAGGTTGGTGCTCGACCACGCCATCACGCGCCAGGGGGCGAGCATCGACACGTACTGGCTTCCCGACGGAGAGCGGGGCAGCGCCCACACGGCGTTCTGCGTGGCTCACAGGAACGGGGCTCCATGTCCGCGATGCGGCACAGCGATACAGCGGCTGATGGTACGCAAGAGGGGATCATACTTCTGCCCGCGCTGTCAGCCCTCTCCGGGTCAGCAGGCCGCGCTGCAGTCGCCTCCCCTGCCCGAGAGCGGCACCCGACGCAGCCAGGGCGCGGCAGCCCGCACGCAGGACACCAGCCACTCTACTGCGGAGAGCGCCAGCACGTTGGACGTCAGCGGCCCAGGAACCGCGACATCCGTTCCTTGACCTGATTCAGGGTCTCCGACTTCTTGGCGAAGCAGAAACGCACCTTGTCCCGGCCGTCCTCGGGACAATGGTAGAAGCTCGACCCCGGCACCACCGCCAGACCAGCCTGCTGCACCAGCGCCATGGCAAAGGCTTCATCGTTCCCGCGGCCCAACTCGTCGATACGAATCATCATGTAGTACGCTCCGGCAGGGCGGAATACGGGAACGGACAGCTCGTCGAACACCCGGAGCAGGAAGTCGCGGCGTTCCCGATAGAATTGCCGTAACTCCTGATAGTACGAATCAGGCAGGCCCATGGCGACCACCGCCCCGATCTGGAAGGGGGATGGGGCGCAGACGACCATGTAATCGTGACACTTGCGTATTGCCGCCATGAGGTCGTGATGCGCGATTACGTATCCCACGCGCCACCCGGTGGCGCTGTAGCTCTTGGAGATGCCGCTGATGGTCACCGTGCGTTCCCACATCCCGGGCAGGCCGGCCATGTGGACATGCTCTAACCCATCGTAGAGTATGTGTTCGTAGATCTCGTCCGTGATCACATACGTGCCGTACTCCCGGCAGAACCGGGCGATCAACTCCATCTCATCCCGGGAGAACACCTTGCCAGAGGGATTACAGGGAGTATTGAGCAGCAACGCCTTAGGCCGTTTCGAGAATGCCCGCTTCAAGTCGTCCGGATCCAGGGACCAGTCCGGGTCCCGCAATCGGACGAATTCCGGTATTCCTCCGCACAGAATCAATCCGGGCAGGTAGTTCTCATAGAAGGGCTCAAAGACGATGACCCTCTCCCCGGGATTCACCAGGGCCATCAGGGAAGCCACGATGGCCTCGCTGCTGCCACAGGTGATGGTGACCTCCGTCTCGGGATCGGCGCTCAGGGCGGCGAAACGGGCGAACTTCCCCGCCACAGCCTCGCGCAGCGCGGGCAGTCCCCAGGTGATGGAATACTGGTTGTTCCCCTGCTGGATGGCCCGGAGGACCTCCTGGACCACTGCTTCCGGCGGGTCCTTCTCCGGGAAACCCTGCGCCAGGTTGATCCCCTGGTACTGCTGACATACCCGGGTCATCTTGCGTATGACAGACTCCTGAAACAGTCCGGTCCTATCGGCGACGTTCATCTGCAGGCTCCAGTCTGACCAGAATGGGACACATACAGGGCTTGAAGACACAGTTCAGGCACGCATATCCGTGCTTCCCATACGCTGCGCGGCGCGGCATTCCTCCACATCCCATCCCGCCACCCGCAACGCCTGCATCGCCCGGTCCAGTTGCTCATCCTTCACCAGAAGGTAGTCTGTATCATAGGTGGAGAGGGCGAAGACACCGATTCCTGCTTGCGCCAGAGGCCCGGCCAGGGACACAAGCACTCCGGTGAGCGTGAAATCCAGAGGGCCTTCCACTCTGAGCACTCTCCAGCCGCCTTCCCTCTCGATCCCCCTGGGGACCGGAGCGTCAAGACAGA
>CAYNXN010000133.1:0-2227 GCA_964401175.1 uncultured Dehalococcoidales bacterium
AGCTCCACCAGGTCGAAGCGATACAGATACAGCCCGTTGGCGCAGTCGTCGATCGCGTTGCTCGTCAGCGTGATCGCCTGCCTCGGGTCCGTGTCCGCTCCCTGCAGATGCAGGCCGTAGCTGCCGCCTCCCGTGACGCCGGACACGTCGTTGTCCGTGACCACGAGCGTCCCGCGCCCGCTCGCCACCTGGATGCCGTGGCCTGTCGTCCCGGACACCTCGCAGTTGGTGATGCTCACATCCACGCTCTCGCTGTTGCTGTTCTGCACGAGGATGCCGCCAGAGACGTCCACATCGTCGATGACCACGTCCGTCAGCCGGTACGTCGAACTGCCGCTGTAGTCCGGCAGCGAGACGCCCGAGCCGTTCGTCGGCGTCACCGCCACCCGCTGGATGGTGATCCCGTCGACGCGGCTATACTGGTGCTTCTGAACGCCGCAGGACGTCGTCCCGAATATCGTGCTGTCCTCTATCACCACATCGCTCAGCTGGCCGGAGAGGTGGACGCCCACCGGACCTCCGCTGAGCGTCAGGTACTGCATCGTGACGTCATCACAGGTGCCCGTCGCATACACCGACTCTGAGGCAGCTCCGGTGATAGCCAGGTCGTCCAAGACAATCTGGCTGCTCCCGTTCAGGTACACTCCGGTAGTCAATCCGGTCGTGTCCAGCGTGTACCCGCTGACGGTCAGACCTGCCATCGTGTCCAGGAAGACCGCATTGCCTCGCATATCCGTTAGCGCGACCTCCGTCGACGTCAACTGCCCTCCGGCCACACTCGACCGCTGCAGATAGATGCCGTTGGCGCAGTCGTCGATCGTGTTGTTCGTCAGCGTAATCGACTGCCTCGGCTCCGTGTCCGCTCCCTGCAGATGCAGCCCGTAGCTGCTACCTCCCGTCACACCGGACACGTCGTTGTCCGTGACCACGAGCGTCCCGCGCCCGTCCACCAACCGGATGCCGTGGCCTGTCGTCCCCGACACCTCGCAGTTCGTGATGCTCACATCCACACTCTCGCTGTTGCTGTTCTGGACGTAGATGCCGCCAGAGCCGCCGGTGACGTCCACGTCGTCGATGACTACGTTCGTCAGCCGGTACGTCGAGCCGCCGGTGGAGTCCGGCAGGGAGACGCCCCACCCGCCCGCTGGCGTCACTGTAACCCGCTGGATGGTGATGCCGTCGACGCGGACGTACTGGTACTTCTGAACGCCACTGGACGTCGTGCCCGAGATCGTGCTGTCCTCTATCACCACATCGCTCAACTGCCCGTTGAGGTACACAGCCGTTGGCAGGTCGTCAATCTGGAGGTTGGCGAGTGTGATGCCGCTGCTGGTTCCTTCGATGGAGATGCCAGTGGTCACGCCAGTGACAGCAAAGCCGTCGAGAGTGACGTTGCTGGCATTGGCGATAATCACAACTGTCCCGGAGGCTGCCTCGATGGAGGTCGACGCCGCGCCGTTGACCGACTCCAGGATCAATGACTTGCCGATAGCCAGGTTCTCGGTGTACGTACCGTCATTAACAACAATGGTGTCCCCGGGACTGGCAGCGTTAATGGCAGCCTGAATCGTAGAGTAGTCGCCGGGGACGCTGATGGTTGCCGCCGAAACCGGCCCGGGTAAGACCACGAGAGCCAGCGCAGCAATCAGGAATGCGTTGAGGATGGGCCACGCGGCCCCACCCGTACGTGCTCCGCACATCCAACACCTCCTCTGAGTCTACGGGTCAATGCGAGGCATGCGAGAAGGTGGGATAAGGAGTCAGCCCCACCATACTCTGACCTCCATGCGGTGCAGGGCAGCAACTCAACAATCCGCTGCCATGACTTAAGGCCGAATCGATAGTACCCCCGCAGGATTGCGGGAATCAATAGGCAGACTGTCTCACAGTGCAGATTACCGGGGTCTGGTTGGGGGCGCCTCACTCAAGAAACCCAGAGCTGGAATCTCATCAGTGGACACGCATATGGCATCGGACCGGATTCCGAACTTACGCCTGAACTAAGTGTCGAGTCCCCGGAATTCCGCGATCTTGAACGTCCGAGCGAGCTCAGCATGCTGTCCCACGAATCCCTTTGGGCTGCTCTTCCGTGCCGACGGCGGCAGAATCGTGGGTCGCGGAGTGCAAGCCCAGGCTCTCGTAGGGCAAGAGTTGCCGTAGCTAGTCACTGGAGGGTCAGCCTCCAACGTGGCAGCTTGTTCATATGGGGACACCATACTAGTCGTCA
>CAYNXN010000133.1:2237-4196 GCA_964401175.1 uncultured Dehalococcoidales bacterium
GAGTTCAGACGTGTGCTCTTCCGATCTCCATACTAGTCGTCACAGTCCCGAAGCTACAATGCGATCTAGTGACCTGTCGAACAGGCCATCAAGCACGGGTGTGAGCGCGAATCAGGTGAGGTGTCCCCCGAAATGAGTCATCGTGGCGCTCACAGAGCCACACCTGCTATCGTTAACGAGCGCGGGTGCACTTCCATGACAGTTGATGAGATGCGGGCCGACATAGCCATGAGGAGCAAGAGAGGCATCTCCTTTATTCTTGCCTCAATTCTTCTCTGGGCGGGAATCTCGATTATCTGGATGCTGCCGATTCCGAACACGTTAACGAGCAACTTCCTGACCTTCTGCCTCACAGCGCCACTCGTACCCCTGGCCTATGCCATATCCCGAGTGATCAAGGCTGAGTTCTCTTCCTCGGGCAACCCTCTGAATAACCTGGGCATCTTGTTCTCGATTGGCCAGATGCTCTATCTGCCTATCGCCATCTGGGCGTTCTCCGGGGCTCCTGATAAGATGGTCATGATAGTCGCCATCATCTTTGGCGCTCATCTGCTGCCGTTCTCATGGCTCTTCAAGTCCAGGGCTTACCTGGTAGCAGCGGTGTTCATACCGATACTGATCACTGGAGTTGGATGGAACCTCGCCGAGACGCGTACCTTTGTGATTCCGCTCGTCATGTTGACCATTGAACTCCTGTTTGCAGCCCTGCTCTGCATGGAGAACCGGCGAAGCGGCTACTGACTGGATCGGGACTCCAGAATCGATGTGGGCTCGCGTCCCCGTCGTGCTGCACGCAAGCAACAGAAGGCTCCGGCTTCCCAGCGCCGCACGGCGCTGCCTGCGTTATGTCTACTCTGGGACACCTTACTCATCTACACCGCCTCAAAGTCAGCGACAGAGCCGCTGACCCATCGGAGGCGCCGTCACGCTCCATTCCGAACGTACGAGCGAGTTTAGTGTGGTGTCCCCGGAATCCGGAGTGCCGTGCGCAACACACATGTGATACCTTCGATTCAGGGCCTCTCGTGCAGACGAGGGGGCCGTGAGGAGGTCAGAGAGGATGCGGCGCAGGCATACCGCCGTATGGGTCATCGTGGCCGCGTTGCTGGCGCCGGTGATGCTGCTTGCATCCGGCTGCGACGGTGGAGGGCAGACGCCCTCGACCCCAACCATTACCCGGGGGGAGTCACTGCCCACCGATGCGGTCAAGGTCACGCCGGAGGCGGATGTGCACCCGCCGATTATGCACAGCAGCGAATACGCGACGGCTGTTCCGGTTTTCGGCGGCATCGACACGGCGGGGGCGGAGGACTCGCCGTTCGTCACGCCCGACGGCGAGACCATGTACTTCTTCTTCACCCCTGACGTGCGCGTGCCCGCGGAGAAGCAGCTTCTTGACGGCGTGACCGGCGTCTACGTGAGCCACCGGTCGGGAGCCACCTGGAGCGAGGCCGAGCGCGTGGTGCTGCAGCAGCCGGGCAGGCTCTCTCTCGACGGCGCAGTAGCGGTCGACGGCGAGATCATGTGGTTCGCCTCGGCACGAGAGGGCAACTACCGTGGCGTGGACATGTGGACCGCCGGGTGGCGCGACGGCGCGTGGCGCGACTGGAAGAACGCCGGCGAACAGCTCAACGTGGACTACCAGATAGGCGAGGTGCACTACCGGCATGACGGCGAGGCGCTGTACTTCCACTCGGACCGACCTGGGGGCAAGGGAGGCTACGACATCTGGGTGACGATTCGCGGCGATGCCGGCTGGATGCCTCCGGTGAACATCGAGGCCGTCAACAGCCCCGACACCGACGGCTGGCCGTTCATATCCGCGGAGGGCGGCGAGATGTGGTTCACCCGGACCCACATGGGCACGCCCGCCATCTTCCGCTCCGTGCTCGGGCCGGCGGGTTGGACCGAGCCCGAACTCATCGTGTCGCAGTTCGCCGGAGAGCCGACGCTCGACCG
>CAYNXN010000134.1:0-4187 GCA_964401175.1 uncultured Dehalococcoidales bacterium
GGGTGCCCTCGCAGGTGCTCTCATCGTCGACCGTGACGGAGGGGGCGGGATTGACCACCACATCGGTGGAAGCCGAGGCGGAACAGCCACGGTCGGTGACGGTGAGGGTGTAGGTGCCGGACATGCCAACCGTTGCGTCTGCAATGACTGGGTTCTGATCAGCGCTGGTCCAGTTGTCAGGACCGGTCCAGGAATAGGAATTCATGCCCGCGGGCCCGGCGAAGAGCTCGATATCGGAGCCTTCGCAGAGAGGTGAGTTGCTAGAGGCATCCGCGAGAGGTGCGTTGCAGAAATCGACTTTGTAGTCCTCCGTAGGCTCTGTGGTGTACTCTAGTTCGAAGATAAGCCCAGCGGGGTTGCTGCTTATGGTGCCGTTCGCCTGGCCATCGGCAGGCCCCATGTACTCGTTGACAGTCTCAAATATGAGGGTGTTGACGCCCGGCACAAGCACGGTTGATACATCGTAGCTTTCCACCGATTGCCAGCCGCTGGTGTCAACCCAGGCCTTGTACAGCAGGCTGTCCTGCCAGTCAGTGCCTTCGTAGTCGTGAA
Organism: uncultured Dehalococcoidales bacterium; assembly: GCA_964401175.1. GTDB lineage: Bacteria > Chloroflexota > Dehalococcoidia > GIF9 > AB-539-J10 > SKVJ01. Next base: position 553 of record CAYNXN010000134.1, read on the forward strand.
CCTGCGCGGTGCCGACCAGCGTGCCGTTGAGATAGACCTCGTAGCCGTTATCGACCGTGATCCACAGCGTACCGGTTGCCGGTGTTCCCGGCACAACAAACTCGTGGCGGAAAGTGACGACATCGCCGTCGACGGGATGGGCGACGCGGAAGCTCTCCCAGACCCAGTCCGCGTCAGGGGAGAAGCTGTGGCCGGTGAGCGAAGCGTCCCAGTACGATGGGTCGGTGTTGCTGTTCGGCTCCCACGCCGCAACCGCTGGAATCCAATCAGTGGCAACCTCATCGTAGTACTCGGTTGCGCCGGCAGTGCTGTGCGTGGTTCCCGCCCCGGGGCCGACGACGATCGTGGCATCTTCGGGAGTGCAGTTCACCCAGTCGACGACCGGAGTCTCCGACACAATGTACGTTCCCGCAACCAGGTTGGTGAACTCATAGTACCCGTCTTCATTCGTGAGCGTGGTCTGCTGCGCGACTGGCTCAACCTCGAGGGGGCCTACGAGCGTGATCTCCCAGCCCTCGATGCCGGTGTCGCTGCACTCCTCCCCGGCGCAGCAGTACTTGTAGCCGGAAACTGAGTAGAGTATGGCAACGTCATCGTTGACGAGGCCTACGGCCTTTTGGTCGCCGAGTGCGAGGGTGACGTCACCATTGACGCCAGCATCGCCCGTGAAGGAGGCGGCGTAGCCGCCGGGGCCGGTCTCGGTGATGGTGTAGGTGCCGGGGTCGAGGTCGAAGGTATGGCAGCAGTCATCGTCGGTGGAGATTTCGTGGCTGGCGACGGTGGCGCCCTGGCCGTCTTTGATGAAGATGGTGAAGTCATGGCAGTCGGCGGAGCCGCCGTCGTCGTTGGTCACGGTCTTGCAGACGGTGAGGGAGGTCTGGGCATCGTCGTTGGTGATGGTGACAGCGGCATCGTCCCCGGGCTCGAGCACAATCGCTCCGTCGAGGCTGTCTCCCGAGTAGGATGCGACATATCCAGATGGGCCTTCCTCGGAGATGCTGTAAGTGCCGCCATAGAGGGTGAAGGTGACGCAGTTCTCCTCGTTGGACTCAGGGGTCGCTCGGGCGACTTCCTCATCCTCACCATCCAGAATGACGATGTCCCAATCGTCGGAAGTCCCGACACCTCCATCATCGTTCACCACGACTTTGCACACGGTCAGTGTGGCGGGTGTGTAGCAGTCGAGCACATCCTTGTTGTAGTTGTTGTGGTCCGCTGCGGTGCCGAAGTAGAGTCGAAGCGAGCCATCCGAGATAGCGTCGCCAAGATCGTCGAAGTCGCCCATGCCGAAGTCAGGATCGATCAGATCGAGGAGGTCGTCCATCGGCATCGCCCACGACATGAACCAGTAGCCGTTGCCGTCCGGTTCGGCCAGCGAGTAGTCTTGGACCGGGCTGTACGATGCCAGCTCCCAGTCCGCGTCGTCCGTGTTGGTCGGATCCATCACGAATGGGACTTGGCGGTCGTCGGTCTCGTTTTGGAAGAGGGTGACGCACTCGTTCGGGTTCTGTCCCGTCACGCTGATGAGGTAGTCGTAGCCATCCACGAGTCCAAAGTCGAACAGGACGACCCAGGAGTAGTTGCGGTAGTAGCCGCCGCCCTGGATGAGATGCGGGTCTCCGTTGATGCGCACTCTGAAACAAGCATAGTCCTCGTCGAACGCGTAGTATGCAGCCGGATTGGTCTTGCTGTCGCCAAACAGATCCAGGTCGGGCAGTCCGGCGCCATTGATATCGCCAAGTGGGTCTGTGTAGCAGCCCGGCGGCACCTGCCAGTCGACGCCATCCCAGAGAGTGTCGGGTGTTGGTTGCGCAAGGATTGCGCCTGCCGGTGAAAGCAGGCTGCTCACAATGACGACAAGGGTGACTGTCGACACAATTCGATGCATCATAGCCTCATTCTCCGTCCGACAAGGGCCGTACTTTCGTCACCTGATTAGTCGCAGTAAGGGTCCAAAACACCCGCGCACATGCGACTTTCGGGGGAATTGTTAAGGGGTGGGGCAAGAGAGGGAACCTGATTTGAGAGCATAACCACCCTGCACGTCGCGCGTCTCGACAACTTTTCGTAATCTGAGGTCGTGTCGAGGGCTACCCTAATCGACAATAACACACCATCCGATAGTCGTCAACGAAGTCCTGGTACGTAAGGACCAGGACTTCGGTAGACTTGGCGCGCATTTCTTCCCGGTTTCTGACTGGCGTCCGTTGGTGAGTCCCAATTGGAGCAAGCCGCGCGCGGGTCTCTCTTAGCGGATGCGGGACCGCAACATAACCGTGGTTCAGTTTCAGGAACGGCGCGGCGATTTGTCCGGCGGCAGCAGAAACGGATCTGCTACGCCAGACGGCGCTGTAGCTCCCGGCGGGCGCGAGCGAGGAGCCCGTCGACTGCCCTGGGAGAACGACCCAGGCGCGTACCGACTTCGACAACACTCAGGCCGTCGAAGTACTTCAACCTCAGGACGGTGGCATATATGGCAGGCAGTTGACGCAGCGCACGCTGTACCAGGTCTCTGGTTTCCTCCGTTTCAATCCAATGCTCCACGGGAGAGTCTGCATCGCTGCCGTCCGAGAAATCACCGCGACCGTCCGCATCTGCGCTATCTACATAAGCGCCGTTCCCCGGCAGCTGCTTGCGGTAGTGGTCGGCTATCTTGTGCTGAGCGATAGAACAGAGCCACGTAAATGGACTCGAACGGGCCTCGAAGCGGGTGATGGAGATCAGGGCTGCCGCGAAGGCCTCCTGCACCACGTCCTCCGCTGTCTGCTGGTCTCCTCCGACTCTCGGCCGTACGAAGCGCAACAGGCGTTCCCTGTACTCGGCATAGAAGCCTTCGAGGCTGCTCGCTGTGGCGCATACTGTCACGCTGGGAGAAGGCTTCTCGACCCCTTGACGTCGCATGATTCACCCACGATGACGCGATGGAGGTAAGTGGTAATACGGTAGATTATTGTAGGTTATGGTTCAGCGCGGCATCGTCCGATGGTCCTATTCCGGAGTGCGCAAAGTCCATAAGAGATAAGGCATGGGACTTAAGTCCTGTCATAGCACCGCGGATCCGAATCCGTCACTTGCGTTGACCTACGTAGACGCGTGTGCTAAATTACGAAACACTGCGGCAGCGTAGCTCAGTGGTAGAGCAGGGGACTCATAAGCCCTTGGTCGGTAGTTCGAATCTACCCGCTGCCACCATGCCTCTTCGTCCCGGTTCGACTTTCCACAGTGACACGCAGCGGCCTCTTCGGTACCCTTGATGTGCGGTCGTTCGCGCTCCTCCTGTCAAGGTCTCACCCGCCCCGTTGTGGACGCTGCTTTCTTGAGACGCGCTAGTCCCCATGCTCTCACGAGAGCAGGTGCCTCAGCCTATTCTGTGGGCGCGGTGATTATGATAAGCTGATTCATACGTGATCGTCGGGGACAATCCGCGTGGAGCAGCAGGCAAACCGAAGGGAGAGAGGGCTTGAGGTCCTGCCCGGGCGTTACTCCGTGTGCCGGCTTCAGAAGGACGCCCGGGTACCGGAGTGGGCAACGCAGGGGCCCTTCACTTCTGTCACCCGCACCGCATGTGAACTCTCGGTGGTCTGTCTTGACGCTCCGGTCCCCAGGGGGATCGAGAGGGAAGGCGGCTGGAGAGT
>CAYNXN010000135.1:0-4182 GCA_964401175.1 uncultured Dehalococcoidales bacterium
CTTCGGCATAATGCTGGTCAACCTGCCACTCGGTGGCCTGATGGACCACCAGATGGAGCTTGAGGCGCCGATATCGGGAACCGTCGTGAGCGTGGAGACGGAAGAGGGGAATCGCTTCGGCCGCGACGCGGTACTGATTCAGCTGGACACGGGCGAGATTCGAAGCCCTGTATTCGGACGGGTGGACACGTACATGGTGGCCGCAGGCGATCGCGTTGATGCGGGTGACACCATAGCGATGCTCATCACCCAGGAACAAACCAACCAGGAGGAGTACCCCACCGAGCCGATCGGCCTGCTTTCCCGCATTTTCAAGTACGGCATCATGTGGCAGATACTGCCGCCATTGATGTTTCTCTGCCTGGGGGCACTCACTGATTTCGGCCCAATGTTATCGAATCCAAAGACGCTGCTTCTCGGAGCGGCGGCGCAGTTCGGCGTGTACTTCGCGTTCTTCCTGGCACTTCTGGCCGGATTCAGCGTTGCCGAGGCATGCTCCATCGGCATCATCGGAGGCGCAGAAGGTCCAACCACGATCTACGTGACGTCGGTGCTCGCTCCGCATATCATCGGCGCGACGGCTGTGGCGTGCTACTCGTATATGGCGCTCGTCCCGGTCATCCTGCCTCCGGTGATTCGCTTACTCACCACCAAGGAAGAGCGAAGGATCTACATGAGGCCACAGATGCGTCCCGTCGGCCGCACCGAGAAGATACTCTTCCCCATAGTCACCGCAGTCGTGGTGATTCTGTTTGTCCCGTCCTCAGCGCCGCTCATGGGCTGCTTCATGGTGGGCAACCTCTTCCGTGAGTGCGGCGTGGTGGAGCGGCTGAGCCAGACAGCGCAGACGTCGTTTGTTGACATGCTGACCATATTCCTCACGCTGGCGATAGGCGCCAGCATGCCCGCCGAGAACTTCCTTCAGCCGAAGACTTTACTCATTCTCGTGCTGGGCGTGGTCGCTTTCGCCAGTGCAGCGGCGGCGGGAGTCCTGCTGGCAAAGCTGATGAATCTCTTCTCAAAGGAGAAGATCAATCCGATGATCGGCGCGGCCGGCGTCTCCGCAGTGCCGATGTCGGCGCGGGTCGTTCAGGTTATGGGACAGAAGGAGAACCCCAAGAACTTCTTGCTGATGCATGCCATGGGCCCGAATGTGGCCGGCGCCATCGGCGCGGCCATCGCTGGAGGCGTCTTCCTTGGAATCCTGGCCTGACGCGAACCGGTGCAGCACAGGGCTCAGGACTCCTTCGCATACAACTCGGGGGTGAATACGATGGACGAGACTACGAAGTCGCAGAAGAAGCTGCTGGAGTTGGAGCAACGGCGCGCCACAATCCTGAAGCACGGCGGCGACGACAAGGTTGCGGCTCAACACGCGAAGGAGAAGAAGACCGCCCGCGAACGCATCGCGCTGCTACTTGATGAGGGCTCATTCGTTGAGTATGGCGCGTTCGTCAAGACGCGGTCCACCTATTACGGACTCGATAAGATGGACCTGCCAACTGATGGCGTCGTCACCGGCGTGGGCACGGTCAACGGTCGCAAGGTGGCGGTCTACGCCCAGGACTTCACCATACTGGGAGGTTCGCTTGGAGAGGCGCATGCACTCAAGATCGTGAAGATGCAGGACCTGGCGCTCCAGGCCGGCATCCCCTGCATCGCCATGCTGGACTCGGGTGGAGCGAGGATACAGGAGGGAATCGACTCCCTCGACGGCTACGGTCGCATCTTCTTTCGGAACTCGCGCTCATCCGGCGTAATCCCCCAGATTTCGCTCATTCTGGGGCCAACTGCTGGTGGGGCTGTGTATTCTCCCGCAATCACCGATTTCATCATCATGACGCGCAAAACAAGCACCATGTACATCACCGGGCCTGCCGTGGTGAAGGACGTGCTGTCCGAAGAGGTGACGCACGAGCAACTGGGAGGGGGACTGGTCCATAATCAGCGCAGCGGAGTGGCGCACTTCCTCGCAGCAAGCGATGATGAGGCGATTGCCACCGCGCGAGAGTTGCTCTCATTCATGCCGCAGAACTACCGGGAGCGACCCCCGCTGATGCCAACGCAGGACGCACCAGCACGTGAGGACGCGAGTCTGAGAGACATCATACCGCCGGACGCGAACAAGCCGTATGACGTGAAGGACATCATCACCAGAATCGTGGACGACCACCACTTTCTCGAGGTGCACAAGCTCTTCGCCCCGAATATGGTGGTGGGCTTCGCGAGAATCGCGGGCCGAAGCGTTGGCATCATCGCGAACCAGGCCAAGTTCATGGCCGGCGTACTGGACATCAATGCCTCGGACAAAGCATCGAGGTTCATCCGATTCTGTGATTGCTTCAATATACCTCTATTGACGCTGGTGGATGTGCCCGGATACATGCCGGGCACGGCGCAGGAGCATGGGGGAATCATCCGTCACGGAGCCAAGCTGCTCTACGTATACTCCGAAGCCACTGTCCCGAAGGTGACCCTCATACTGAGAAAGGCGTACGGCGGGGCCTATCTCGGCATGTGTTCGAAGTACCTGGGCGCGGACATGGTACTGGCCTACCCGACGGCGGAGATCGCCGTAATGGGCGCCAGCGGAGCGGCCGAGATCATCTTTGCCCGGGAGATCAAGACAGCGGAGAAGCCGGACGAGACCCGGGCCTACCGCATCAAGGAGTACGAGGAGCAATTCCTGAACCCCTATCGCGCGGCCGAGCGAGGCTCGGTTGACGACGTCATCGACCCGAAGGATACTCGCCGCAAACTGGCGCAGGCATACGCCATGCTGGAGACCAAGAGAGAGTCATGCCCGGAGAAACGGCACGGAAACATCCCGCTGTGAGTTGTGGGGCGGCCGCTGCAGGCGGCCGGTGAATCCCCTTTCACAGCCCGGACGTGCAGTGCTTCGAACCAGGAGCTCGGCAGGTTGGTAAGAGAAAGTGCAAGAGGAGAATGAGACGACGATGGCATCAGAGACAATCACCTCCCCACTACCCGGCAAGGTCATGAGCGTCAAGGCGGCTGCAGGGCAGAAGGTTGCCGAAGGCGAGCTCCTGCTGACCATTGAGGCGATGAAGATGGAGAACGAGATCGTGGCCCCGGTGTCGGGAACGGTGACTTCGGTCGCCGTCGCCGCTGAAGCCACGGTGCAGATTGGCGACGAACTGGTGACGATCGAGGAAGGCTAGACGACCGGAACCTGTCGCGTTCACCTTGACAGCACGTACCCCAAACGCGGTATAGTATAGCGCCCCGGGCCATTAGCTCAGTTGGCTAGAGCACGGTCCTGATAAGACCGGGGTCTGTGGTTCGAGTCCACAATGGCCCACTTCACTTTCCTTCGCATCGTCCCGCAACCAGTCTGCAACAGCCCCCACCACGAAGGAACCAGCAAACTGTTGCGGCATGTATCACCCTTCCCACGCATCGCCTGAACGCTGGTTGTAGCTGTCGAACAGCTTTCCGGCCAATTCGTCGATGTCGTGAGACAGTCCCGCTTCGTAGTAGCGGAAGTAACAGTTGTCAGGCGGCGGCGGTTCCGTCAGCCTGGTGACCAACCGTTTCCTCAAGTTGGGCACCTTGCCGAGCCGCCACAGCCTCTTCCCCTCCGGGGCAAGACTGCAAATCTCATAGATACCCTGTGTCTCCGGCGCCTGTTCAGCATTCTCCCGGGTGAACCTGAGCCAGGTTTTGCTCACGCCCATTCTCTAGAGACCCTCCTCACGTAGACCGGACTGTTTCCCGCCTGACACCCACCCCACCACCCCGCGGGGCGAATGCGGATATCACCTGTGCTTGGACGCCGTCACTCGGCTGAAGGCTCCGCGGAAGCAGCGCCTCTGCACCAGGGTTGTCTCACTTCGAACGACTACCACCGCCGCGCTGCGATCGGGGAGCCAGGACTCGTCGATCTGCAGGCACCAGCCCCCAAGGATGAAACACCATGTTACGCCATCACAACGCTGCGCTCAATGCCATGCTGCCGCGAAACAACACCCGTGAACGACGAACGCTCCACCGGAAGGGTGTCGACAGGTGGGTCCGGCACATCCACATACGCAACGTGGGTGGCACCCCTGCTAAGGTTGCCACCCACGCGAAGACTCACTGCAGCAAACGGGTGTGCCTGAACACCTACCGCTTCGTGTACTGAGGCGCCTTGCGCGCACGCCGCAGTCCGTACTTCTT
>CAYNXN010000136.1:0-4170 GCA_964401175.1 uncultured Dehalococcoidales bacterium
CCATCGGCTTCGCGAGAGACTCCATCGAGAACGCTGCCAGGGTCGGCGCGCGGGCGGTCGTGCTGCACATGGGCCATGTCCCAATCGACCGGGAGATGGAGCGGCAGTTGCACGACCTGTGGCATGAGTGCAGGACGGAATCACCGGAGTATAGCGACGTGCAGCGACGAATCCCCGAGATTCGTGCGAGGTCCGCAACTCGCCACCTCGAGCGCGCGCTGGAAGCCGTGCGCGAACTCGAGGGCGTTGCCCGCAGCCTCGGCGTCAAGTTGGGCATCGAGACGCGCCACAACCTGCATGAGGTCCCCAACGTGGATGAGATGGGGGTGCTGCTCTCCGCCGCTGATCCAGAGGTAGTGGGGTACTGGCACGACACAGGCCACGCCGGCACGCATGAGAAGCTCGGCTTCACCACGCAGGCGGAGTGGTTGCAGCGCCACGGCAGCCGCATGATCGGCATTCACCTGCACGATATCAACAGTGAGCGCGATCACCAGTGTCCCGGAAACGGCGCCCTCAACTGGTCGCTCGTGGCGCAGCACGTTCCCGAGGCGGCTATTCGCGTCTGCGAGATCGGCGAATGGAACGAGCCGCGGGAGCTGCCGGCGTGTCCGGCATTCCTGGCCGCGGCGGGACTCTTCTCCCCGAACGGGGCGCACCCAGGACGCACGTGATCCATCAGGAGAGGGTCCAGGTACTGCGACCGGGTACGCCAACAGGCGGCGCCTTCGTTCTGTACTGGATGCAGGCATCTCAGCGCGCCCGTTTCAACCACGCGCTTGAATACGCCATCGACCGGGCCAACGAGCACTCACTGCCGGCGTGTGTCGTCTTCTGCCTTGCCGAGAACTACCCCGAGGCCAACCTGCGCCACTTCAGCTTCATGCTGCAGGGGCTGAGGGAAACCATCGACAACCTCAACGCACGTGGCGTGTCCGCCAGCGTCGTAAGGGGCTCGCCGGTTGATACGATCACACGGATAGCCCGCCGGGCAGCCATGGTGGTCACCGACCGCGGCTACCTGCGGCGCCAGAGGACGTGGCGCACGGAGCTGGCCACCCGCCTGAGCTGTCCTTTCGTCCAGGTGGAGACCGACGCCATCGTACCGGTGGAATTCGCCTCCCCCAAAGCCGAGTATGCGGCCGCCACGTTGCGGCCGAAGCTCGGACGAGTGCTGCTGCGCTTCCTGGTTCCGGTGGAGCCGCGGCGGCCCGCCGTGCGGCCGCTGCTGCTGGAGGAGGATACGGTCGACCTGAACGACCTCGGTGCCGTCCTCGGGGACCTCGCCGTGGACACCACCGTAGGGCCCGTGAGCACATTTCAGGGTGGTGCGTCGCAAGCCGAACGGTGGCTGCAGGTGTTCCTGGAGGAGAAGCTGAACCGCTATGCCGACCTCAGAAACGACCCGTCCATGCAGGTTTCATCCCGACTCAGCCCCTACCTGCACTTTGGGCAGATGTCCCCGCTCGAAATCGCGCTGAGAGCCCGGGAGAGGGGTGGTCCAGGGGCGGACGCCTTCCTGGAGGAACTCATCGTCAGGCGGGAACTGAGTCTCAACTACGTGCACTACAATCCCGCGTATGACTCCCTGGCAGGCGTGCCGCAGTGGTCGCGCGACACGCTTGAAGTGCACGCCGGCGACCGCAGGCCGTATCTGTATGACCTCGACACGATGGAGAGGGCGGCCACCCACGACCCGTACTGGAACGCGGCGCAACTCGAGATGGTCAGGACCGGCTCGATGCACAACTACATGCGGATGTACTGGGGCAAGAAGCTGCTCGAGTGGTCGCCCACGCCAGCCGAGGCGTTTGAGCGGGCGTTGTACCTGAACAACCGCTGGCAGCTTGACGGCCGCGACCCCAATTCGTACACGGGCGTGGCCTGGTGCTTCGGGACGCATGACCGCCCGTGGCGGGAGCGGCCGGTATTCGGCAAGGTGCGATACATGAACGCAGCAGGGCTGGAACGGAAGTTCGCGATACGCGAGTATGCTACCCTCTACAGCCCCACAGGATGAGACAATGACTGGAGTTGCAGTGCTGACGTCGGTGACCGCCTTCGTGGCGTGTGTTATTATGTCGCTTTCGGGCTGTGCCGCTGCCGAACCGCCGCCGACCGCCTGTCCGCTGCCGTCTCTGCCGGCAGCATCACCGGACACGGACGGCGCGGATATCACCGTGCCGGCGGGGTCCGTGGACCCGCGCTGCAGTGGCGGCGACCTGTCTCCCGCGGAGGCAGCCGAGCTCCTGGCAGACACCTCGACGAAGATCACCGTCATCGACACGCGCACGCCGGCGGAGTACGCCGGTGGCCACGTGCCCGGGGCGGTGAACCTGTCGACACAGGACGCCGCATTCTGGGACGATGTGGGACAACTGCCGGTCGATGGCGTCTATGTGCTCTATTGCCGCAGCGGCAGCGTGACGCAGAGGGTGATGCAGCAGATGCTCGCCATGGGCTTCGGCAGCGTGTGCCACATCGAGTCCGGCTACAACGGGTGGCTTCGTGCGGGCTTGCCCGTGGAGGAAGGCGCGGCGTGAGCGCGGCTCCCCGGCTTGCGGTGCTGGCGCCATGACGCTGCCGACACTCATTCTGACGGCCCTGGGGCTCTCAGCTGACTGCTTCGCGGTGGCCGTGAGCGGCAGCATCGCGCTGTGCCGCCCCAGCCGCGCACAGATGCTGCGGACGGCATTCGCCTTCGGACTGGCCCAGTTCATCATGCCGGTCCTGGGATGGGCCGGGGGCCGGGAATTCGTGGATCTGGTCTCCAGCTACGACCACTGGGTCGCGTTCGGACTGCTCGCGCTCGTCGGCGGCCACATGCTGCGCGAAGCGTTCGAGAACGAGGAAGAGGCGAAGGATACCAGCGACATCACGCGCGGCATCCGGCTGGTGGTCCTCGCCATCGCGACAAGCATCGACGCCCTGGCCGTGGGACTGACGTTCGCGTTCCTCGACGTATCTATCGTGCGTGCGTCAAGCGCCATAGGCGTCACCGCCTTCCTGGTCACGGTGGCCGGATTCGTGCTCGGCACGCGACTGGGCGCACTCACGGGCAAGTGGGCACGCGTAGCCGGTGGACTCATCCTCATCGCCATCGGCGTGAAGACGGTTCTGGAACACACGGTGCTCTGACTCGCAGGCAGTCCCCCGCCCGCGGCCACCCGTCCTATGAACTCTTGAGCACCTCGGCGGCCTTCTTCGTTGCCTCGCGCGCACCGACTTCAACCGCGTGAGCCAGGTACTTCTTGAGGTCGATGAACTTGCCCACACCATCGATCACGGCATCGGGGACCTTGGAGTCCTTCAGCACGAAGTCGTGCATCTCCGGCCCCATCCGCTTGCGGATCTCGGCGTAGTCCACGCTGCCTTCTACGCCCGCCGCCGCCGCGCGCAACCTGGCATGGTCCGTGCTGAGCGTCACATGGCGCGACTCGAGGTCGGCATGCGCCTTTCTCAGTTCGCCCAGTTGGGTGACGAGGCTCTCACGTTCGCCGATGAGCCCTGACTTCTCCCGCTCGAGCAGGGAGATTCGCTCGCCGCGGTCGTTGATCTGCGCGCGAAGGTCCTCCGCCGCCTTGCGGAACTCCTCTCGCAGTGCAGCCAACTCCTCTTCGTAGCGGCTGACCGTCTCCGTGCGCTCCTTCTGGGCCTCGGCAAGCTGAAGCTCATACCGGTTGACCACCTCGGTCTTCTCCTGCTGCGCCGCCGCCAGTTGACCTTCATGCCACCGCGCGAGGTCCGCCTTTTCCTGCTGCGCCGCGGCGAGTTGCGCCTCGGTTCGCTGTACAAGCTCGTTCTTCTCCTGCTGAGACAACGCCAGTTGGCCGTCATACCGTTGCGTCAGCTCAGCTTTCTCACGGTTGAGCAGCGCGATCTGTGCCTTGAGGTGGTCGACCTCCGCCAGCCGTCTGACCACCTCGTCGTAGCTGGATTTCATCTCATCGTAGTCGCCACCCACCACATCGGCCACCTTCTGCACCAGCGAATCGTAATTGGCGCGCTCTCGATCACGCTCGCTCTCAACCTCGCCGATCTGCTCCTGCATGGCGCCTATCTCTTTGCTGTACTGCTCATGCAGGGCCGTGTAGGTCATCAGCGCGGAGACCTTGGCCGCCGCTTCGGCGCGGCCCTTGATGTCGAAGGGACCGAAGACGGTGTCGGTGG
>CAYNXN010000137.1:0-4146 GCA_964401175.1 uncultured Dehalococcoidales bacterium
TTCACCTCCGCCGGCACGATGCGGGCGGAGTGGGTCAGGCGCGCCAGCACCTGCAGCCGTGGGTCGTCAACCTTGCGCACACCGATGTTCGGTTTCACGGCGGACGAATAGGTGCCTACCTCCGCAACTCCTCCGGTGAGCGCGTTGAAGAGCGTGGTCTTGCCGCAATGGCGTAAGCCAACGATAGTAGCTTTCATCTTGAGCAGTACGGCACATTGTATCATCGGCAACTGAAGCAGGTCAGCCTGTCGGCCCCGACCGCGGGATTTCACGTGTCGTGAGCACGTACTTCCGCGCGAGGGTGCGTGCTAGAATCTGGCGGTGCTGCGCATCATCTACGGTCCGGACAGCTTCACGGCGCATGAGCTGTTGCGCCAGACGTTCAACGCATGCGGACAGGTTCAGCGTGAGAACGTGCGCTGGATCGAGGGCAAGTCGGCGAAGCCCGATGAGATACTTGAGGCGTGTGAACAATCCACTATGTTCGTCGACACCATTGTGGTCGTCTGCGAAGGGCTGCTGGCGAGATTCTCACGCGACGAGGCGGCGCGCAAGCCGGCGCGGGGCAAGAAGCGCAGTGCGAAGGGCCCCGGCGACCTGATGGACCAATGGGAGCCGTTCGTCCAGCGTGTGACTGTGCTGCCTGGTAGCAGCGTTCTCGTGCTGCTGGATGCTGAGCTGAAGGGCTCCAATCCGTTGCTCAAGTTACTGACGCCCCACGCGGAGGTAACGCAGTGCCTCCCTCCGGCGCGCGATGCGCTGGACCGGTGGATACAGGAGCGAGTTGCCACGCATGGCGGACGCATCGACCCGGGCGCCGCACAGCGGATGGGCGCGCTTGTCGGCTCAGACCTCTGGCTGCTCACCTCGGAGATCGAGAAGCTGGTGGTCTACGCGGACGGAAGTCAGATCGACGTGAAGATGGTGGAGGATATGGCTGCCGCCGGGCCGGCGCCGAGCATATTCATGCTGGTGGACGCCATCGTTGAACGCCGGGAGCGGCTCGCCCGTCACCGGCTGGATGACATGTACCAGAAAGGCCTCTCGGCCGGCTACGTATTCACCATGATTGCGCGGCAGTTCCGGCTCATCGCGCAGATACATGAAACGCGGGAACGCCGTGAGGCTGCCGCCTCGTCCGTCGAACTGGAACGGCTGCAATCTTTTGCCTTGCAGAAAGCCTCGGAGCAGGCCTCGCGTTACACACCCGCCCGCGTGCGCGACGCGCTGGAGCGCATCGTGGCCGCCGACCGCGGTATCAAGTCCGGAATGCAGTCCGACCGTGTGGCGCTGGAACTACTCATTTCCGACCTGCTACGGCCGGCGGCTTCCTGACCGACCTCGCTGCCGCATGCGCATCCCACGGGTTTCACTCGTGGATATGCTAAGATTACGTTCACGTTTTTGTGATTGAGGCGTATACGCATGACGAGCAATGAAGTCCGCACCCTGTACCTCGAGTTCTTTCGCGAAAGAGGTCACACCATAGTCCCGAGCTCGCCGCTTGTGCCCCAGGGCGACCCCACGCTGCTCTTCACCACGGCAGGCATGGTGCAGATGAAGCCCTATTTTCTCGGTCTACAGACGCCGCCGAATGTGAGGCTGACGTCCTGCCAGAAGTGCTTCCGCACGACCGATGTGGAGTCCGTTGGCGACAACACGCACCTGACTTTCTTTGAGATGCTGGGGAACTTCAGCGTTGGCGACTACTTCAAGAAGGAAGTCATTGCCTGGGCCTGGGAGTTCGTGACGCAGTATCTGAAGTTTGAGCCTGAGCGTCTGTGGGCCACCGTGTACCTCGATGATGACGAGGCGTTTGCGCTATGGGAGCAGACGGGCATCCCGGCGAACAGGATCTTCCGTTTTGGGGAGAAGGACAACTTCTGGGGACCCGCGGGCGATTCGGGTCCGTGCGGACCGTGCAGCGAGCTGCACTACGATCGCGGAGCCGAGCTTGGCTGTGGCTTGCCCACATGCGGGCCCAACTGCGAGTGCGGCCGGTTCGTGGAGATATGGAACCTGGTGTTCATGCAGTTCGACCAGAAGCCGGATGGCTCCCGCACCCCATTGCCCCGGCCGAACATCGACACGGGTATGGGCCTGGAACGCGCCGTTGCAATCGTGCAGCAGAAGAACAGCGTCTACGAGACCGATCTCTTTGCCGATCTCATCGAACTCGTCGGCAGTATGTGCGGCCGCCGGTATGGCGTGGATACTGAGACCGACCGCGCCATGCGCATCGTGGCGGAACACGGTCGCGGCATGGCCTTCCTGGTTACCGATGGTGTACTGCCCACCAATGAGGGGCGAGGCTACGTGCTGCGTCGCATCCTCAGGCGCGCGTCGCTCTTCGGGCGCCGGCTCGGCTTCACGCGTCCGTTCCTCACAGAGATCTCGGATGCCGTCATCACCCAGATGGGAGAGACCTATCCCGAGTTGCGCAATCAACGTCAACTCGTGCTCGACGTCATTCGTGCAGAGGAGCAGCGCTTCATCGCGACCCTCGAGGTGGGCGTGGGCATCGTTGATGACCTGGTGGAGAAGGCCGTTGCTGGAGGGCGGCAGATGCTGTCCGGAGACGACGTATTCCGTCTGTATGATACGTATGGCTTCCCGCGTGAGCTAACCGCTGAGGTTGCGGCCGAACGTGGACTGGGCATCGATGACGCGGGTTTCGAGACGGCGCTGGAGCGCCAGCGAGAGAAGGCGCGGGCGGCGCATGCCTTCCGCAACAGCTCGATGGATGCCTCGCTCGCAGGTACGTGCGCGACCGAGTTCCTCGGCTACGGGACGCTGTCGCTGGAGGCGACGATCATCGGCCTGAGGCGCGGCAAGGATGCGGTGCAGACGGCGGCGCAGGGGAGCGAAGTCGACATAATCCTTGACAGATCCCCCTTCTATGGTGAGATGGGCGGGCAGGTTGGCGACGTCGGCCGGATTGCCACTGCGGCAGTCGAGATCGATGTTCGCGGCACCTTGCGGACCGCCTCGGATGTGCTGGTACACCGTGGATACGTGGTCCGCGGTGAGGTATCCGTGGGGGATGTTGTGCTGGCCCAGGTCGAGGAAGGTCGGCGGCATGATATCGCGCGGAATCACACCGCCACGCATCTACTGCAGGCGGCGTTGCGCGCAACGCTGGGCGCGCAGGTGGCGCAGCGGGGCTCGTTCGTCGAGCCGGAAAGGTTGCGTTTCGATTTCTCCTGGATGGGTGCGATCGAACGAGAGCGTATCGAGGAGATAGAGCGCTGGGTCAACGAGAAGATTCGCGCTGATCTGCCGGTGATGACCCGCATCACCTCGTATCGCCAGGCGGTGGAGGAGGGCGCCATTGCCCTGTTCGATGAGAAGTATGGTGATGAGGTGCGGGTCATCTCGGTCGGAGTACCTCCGGTGAGCACGGAGTTGTGTGGCGGCACGCATGTGAGCGCCACCGGGCAGATTGGCCTCTTTGTTGTGGTAAGTGAGGGCAGCGTCGGGACCGGCCTGCGACGTATCGAGGCGGTGACCGGCCGGGCTGCCGAGGAGCTGATGCGCAGCCGCACGCGCACCATTGAGACCGTCGCCGCTCAACTGAACACCACGATTGCCGAGGTAACGGAACGCTTTGCCTCGACGCTGGAGGAGATGGAGCGTCTGCGGAAGCGCGTGGCTGCGCTGGAGCGCCAACTGTCTTCCTCGACGGTGGAGTCGCTGCTGCAGCGGGTGGAGGACATCGGCGGTGTGTCCGCCCTCGTGACCCGCGTGGACGGACTATCGGTCACCGTCCTGCGCGAGATAGGCGATGCGGTGCGCGACCGGCAGGGCGAGTCCGTGGCCGTCTTTGCGACGGTCGAGAATGGGCGTCCCGTGTTCTTGGTCATGGTTTCTCAGGGCCTGGTGAAACGAGGTCTGCATGCGGGCGAGATCGCCCGGCGTGCTGCCGTGATGACGGGTGGAGGTGGTGGCGGCAAACCGACCATGGCGCAGGCCGGCGGCAAAGATGTCGCCCGTCTCGACGAAGCGTTGAATGAGGCACGGCGCGTGATTGCGCAGCAGCTGTCTGCCTGATGCGGTGCGATGCGATGAGGTGGCTCTGCCTCGATCCCGGATCGAAGTGGACCGGGGTGGCGGTGAGCAGTCCCGAAGGGACGTTTGCGGTGCCGC
>CAYNXN010000138.1:0-4129 GCA_964401175.1 uncultured Dehalococcoidales bacterium
CGGCGATCCGGCTCGTGTGCCCCGAACTGGACGACGTCTGGATCCCGGTTGGCGGTCAGCCGGTGATAGGGCGACTCGGACGCATGCCGACTTCGGAGCAGCAGGGGGCGACCAGCGAGGTGCCGGCACATGCTCACTAAGCGCATCATCCCCTGCCTTGATGTCAAGGACGGGCGGGTTGTCAAGGGACGGAGTTTCGTCTCGCTGCGCGACTCCGGCGACCCGGTAGAGCTGGCCACCCGCTACTACCACGATGGCGCGGACGAACTCGTGTTCCTCGATATCACGGCCAGCAGGGAACACCGCGATACCATCGTTGCCGTGGTGGAGCGCGTCGCCGACAGTATCTTCATCCCGCTTACCGTGGGCGGAGGTCTGCGCACCGTGGATGACATGCGCCGCCTGCTCTTGAGCGGCGCCGACAAGGTCTCGGTCAACACGGCGGCGGTTCGGGAACCCGAGCTCATCAGCCGGGCGGCGGACCGCTTCGGCAGTCAGTGCGTTGTCGTCGCCATAGATGCGCGGCGCGTACCCGGCTCCAGGCCGCAACGGTGGCAAGTACACACCCATGGCGGCAGCGTACCGGTCGAGATGGACGCCGTCGACTGGGCCATCCGAGCGACCTCACTCGGCGCGGGAGAGCTGCTGCTGACGAGCATGGACGCGGACGGACAGCGAAGCGGGTACGACATCGAGTTGACTCACGCCGTGTCAACCCACGTGACCGTACCCGTCATCGCGAGCGGGGGGGCTGGCTCTCCGAGTGATCTGCTGCGCGCTCTGAGCGAAGGCAGCGCCGACGCCGTGCTCGCCGCCAGCATCTTTCACTATCGGGAGAACAGCATCCTGGAAACCAAACGGTACCTGGCCGAGCACGGAGTGTCCGTCAGGCTATAGGAAGGCGCCATGAAGAGCTTCTTGCCAACCAAGTTCATTGTCGAGCGCGACGCGGGCCGTTGCATTCAGTGCAAGGTCTGCGTCAACCAGTGCGCGTTCGACGTGCACTACTTCGATGAGGATGAGGGCATCGTAAGAGCGCGCGAGCACAACTGCGTGGGCTGCCACCGTTGCGTCGTCTTCTGTCCCACCAACGCGCTCACGGTGCGGCGCAATCCGCTGGAATACCGCTCCAACGCAAACTGGAGGCCGGAGATTATCGAAGACATCCTGAAACAAGCGGAGAGCGGCGGCATGCTGCTCACGGGTATGGGCGATGACAAGAATCATAAGATCTACTGGGATCACCTGCTGCTCAACGCGAGCCAGGTTACCAATCCCTCGATCGACCCGTTGCGCGAGCCGATGGAACTGAGCACCTACCTCGGCCGAAAGCCGGACAGGGTGGAGCTGGACGCAGCCGGCAGGCTGAAGACCGTGCTGGCGCCACAGGTGAAGCTGGAGACGCCCATCATGTTCGCGGCGATGTCCTACGGCGCCGTGAGTCTGAACGTTCAGACGTCACTGGCGCGCGCGGCAACCGAACTGGGGACTCTGTGGAACACGGGAGAGGGCGGATTGCACCCCACGCTGGCGCGCTACGCAGCCAACACCACGGTCCAGGTGGCCTCCGGGCGCTTCGGCGTGAATCCGGAGTATCTGCGCGCCGCGCGGATCGTCGAGATCAAAATCGGCCAGGGCGCGAAGCCCGGAATCGGCGGACATCTCCCCGCAGAGAAGGTGACCGCCGACGTCTCAAGGACCCGGATGATACCCAGAGGCACGGACGCGCTGTCGCCGGCACCGCACCATGACATCTACTCCATCGAGGATTTGCGTCAGCTCATCTACGCCATCAAAGAGGCAACGAGCTACGAGAAACCGGTGTCGGTGAAGATAGCGGCGGTGCATAACGTGGCGGCGATTGCGAGCGGCATGGTGCGCGCCGGGGCCGACATCATCGTCGTCGATGGTCTGCGCGGAGCTACCGGCGCGGCTCCGAAGGCGATCCGCGACAACGTCGGCATTCCCATCGAACTGGCGCTGGCCGCGGTTGACTCCAGACTGCGCGAGGAGGGCATCAGAAACGAGGCCTCCATCGTGGCCTCGGGCGGCCTGCGCTGCAGCGGCGACGTAGCCAAGGCGATTGCGCTCGGCGCCGACGCGGTCTACATTGGCACCGCCGCGCTCATCGCCCTCGGCTGTCACGTATGCCAGCAGTGTCATACCGGCAAGTGCACCTGGGGCATCTGCACCAGCGACCCGGCACTGACCAAACGTATCAATCCTGAGATAGGAGCCGAACGCCTTGTGAACCTCATCCGTGGCTGGAGCCTGGAGATCAAGGACATGCTGGGCGGCATGGGCGTCAACGCCATTGAGAGTCTTCGCGGCAACCGGCTCCACCTGAGGGCGGTCGGATTGAACGACACCGAACTCGACGTCCTGGGAATCAGGATGGCGGGCAGATAAGCGGCAAACGAGACGTGGAAACAAGAGGCACCGCATGGAAATCGATGCACGAGGCATGACGTACCGCGACCTCAACGCCGCCCTCCAGTCGCAGGTTGCGGTCGGGGCAAAACACCTCATAGTACGAAACGTCAACGGACAGCGCTATATCGGCACGAGCCTCAGCGCTGAGGTGACGCTCGAGTTGCACGGGACGCCGGGTAACGACCTCGGGGCCTTCATGAACGGCCCCAGCATCATCGTGCGGGGCAACGGCCAGGACGGGGTGGGCAATACCATGAGCGGCGGCATCGTGGTGATACACGGGCACACCGGGGATGCGCTGGGATTGGCGGCGCGCGGGGGCACCATCCTGGTGCGCGACGGCGCCGGCTACCGCACCGGCATCCACATGAAGGAGTACGAAGGCAAGGGCCCACTGGTGGTCGTCGGCGGGGGCGCACAGGACTTCCTCGGAGAGTACATGGCCGGAGGCACACTCGTCGTGCTAGGATTGACCCGCCCCGGGGCCGGCTGGTCGCGCGCCCGATTCATCGGCACAGGGATGCATGGCGGCGCAATCTTCCTGCGGGGCCGTGTCGAGAGCCATCAACTGGGGAAAGAGGTGGGCGTGGCCGCGCCTGATGACGGGGACAGAGAACTGTTACAGCATGCCGTGGCGCAGTACTCCGGCCATTTCGGCGGCAACGCCGATGCGATACTGAATGCCGACTTCGTCAAACTGTTCCCTCTCTATCTCCGCCCTTACGGCAGGCTGTATACCTACTGAACTGGAGCGATTTGACGCCGACACAAGACATTCACATCGTAGTGCTCGCACCGGAGGACTCGCCGGCCCCCGACCTCCAGGCCCATCTGGCAGCACTACCAGCCACTTTGCGTGTGGTTCGGGTGACAGCCGAGCTCGAAGCCACCCTGAGACCGGCGCCGTCGGCGGTAATACTGCTCATCAACGAGGTCGGGCTGCTGCGCACCCTGCCGCCTGCGGTCAAAGCGCTGACACGGAGTCCAGTCCTGGCAGTAATAAGCGCCGACCTGCTCGGCCCGGTCGAGGCGCTGTCAACCATCGATGACTTCGCCGTCGAGGGAGTCGACGGCCGGGAACTGCGCGCTCGAGTGCGCAGACTGCTCTCGCACCATCCTGACGGCGGCGATATCATGCGCTGTGGCGACCTTGCCATCAACACCGCCACCTGCGAGGTAAGCGTCGGCGGACGCCTCATCGAGCTCACGTTCAAGGAATACACCCTGCTCACGTACCTGGCCGCGAATCCAGGTCGCGTACACAGTCGTGAGGTGTTGCTCAACAGGGTCTGGGGCTACGACTACTACGGTGGAGACCGCACCGTGGACGTCCACGTGCGGCGACTCCGCAGCAAGATAGAGGACGCCAACCACGCCTTCATCGACACCGTCCGCAACATCGGCTATCGCTTCCGTGCTGATGGCTGAACCGCGCAACGGCGAGGTATCCCGCCGTTGGCCTCATCGCGGAAGCCGCGGAGTGCACGTTACCGCGGGCGCCAGGTCAGTTCATCCCGCTCGTCGTCGCGCCTGTGCTATGATTGCCCCGGCGTGTGCGCGGTCTGATTGCCGACCTCGTGCCTGCTGAGCCACCGGGCGCTGGCGATTGTCCCGCGCCACAGGGTGGCGCCGGGCGTACTGACGGAGGGTTCGATGAGCTACCTGGATGGATTCGAGACCATTATCGGTCTGGAGG
>CAYNXN010000139.1:0-4038 GCA_964401175.1 uncultured Dehalococcoidales bacterium
TGATGATTACGGTGAGCACCAGGCTGAGGACGATCGACGTGGCGACAGGCAGGAATACGTGAACGTTTCCGCGGCTGAAAGAGAAGTCTCCGGGCAGACGTCCCGGGAGGGGCAGTCGCGGCGCAAGCAGTAGCAACGCGCCGATGATGAGCGCCACTATGCCCACGCTGATGAGAATCTTGCCCAGATCCGAGGCTGGCATACGCGCTAAGTGTACCGCAGCGTTTTGCCGGGGAGAAATGGTTGACGCATCGTGGTGCGGAGGCTATCTTATCGGCACGACACAGAGTGGTACTGGAGCCGCGGCGACGTGCTGAAGAGTCTGACTGTTCGTGATTTCGGCATCATCGAGTGCCTCGAATGGCGTCCCTCCGCCGGGCTGAACGTCCTGACCGGCGAGACGGGCGCGGGAAAATCCCTGGTGCTCGACGCCATAGACGTTTTGCTGGGCCGGCGCGCCGGCCAGGAGATCGTTCGCTCGGGCGCATCCTCGGCGGTCGTCGAGGCGGAGATCGTGTTCAGTGCCGAGGGCGAGGGGGCGCCGGGACGTGTGGTTGGCATCAGGCGCGAGGTTGAACGCAGCGGTCGCGGCAACGCATACGTCGATGGCAAGGCGGTTCCCCTGCGCGTCTTGAAGGAGATCGGCGGTAGCTCGTTCGACCTCCATGGTCCCACCCAGCAGTTCTCGCTGCTCGACCCGAACGAGCAGCTCCTGCTCGTCGATGCGTTTGCCGGTGCGGATGCTGTTCGACTTGAGTTCGCCGCGGTCGCAGAGAAGTTCGCCGAAACCCGGAAGCGGCTGCAATCAGCGGTGACGGACCGCCGCGATCTGGAACGAAGGCGCGACACTCTGTCGTTCGAGGCGGGAGAGATTCGCGCAGCGGCGCCTGGCGTCGGTGAGGACGATGAACTGGAGGCGGAGAGCAACCTGCTTGGGAACATGGAGCGCCTGCGCAGCGCCGTGTCCGCCGCCTGTGAGCTCATCTACAGTGGCGAACAAGGCATGCCGTCTGGCTGCGACAGGGTGGCCGAGGGGTTGACGCAACTGCGCGAAGCTGCCGCCATCGACAGAAGGCTCGACAGTGGCTTGCAGGCGGTTGAATCGGCCCTGCTTCAGCTTGAGGATGCGGCCAGAGACCTGGCCACGTACCGCGACGGTCTTGAGTATGATGCGGCACGGCATGAACTGGTGCAGGCGAGGCTTGATCTGCTGCGCAGACTGAAGAAGAAGTACGGGGGCAGCATTGAGTCGGTGCTGCAGCATGCTCTGGAGGCAGAACAGGAGCTTGCTTCGCTCGATTCCGGCGAAGAACAGCGCGGGCATCTTGCGGCAGAGCTTGAGGTTCTGCGAGGTCGCCTGAGTGAGCTTGGCGAGCGGCTCTCGGCTCAACGCAGGGAGGCGGCCGATGCGCTTTCCTCCATCGTGGAACGGGAACTTGCCGAGTTGAACATGGGCGGGACGGGTTTCATGGTCTCGTTCGCACTGGTTGAGGCTGATGACGAACTGACGCTGGCTGACGGCACGAAGTGCGGTTTCACACGGATGGGCATCGATGATGTGGAGTTTCTCATCCGGCCCAACCCCGGCGAGCCGTTCATGCCGCTGTCGCGCATCGCCTCCACGGGCGAGACATCAAGGCTGATGCTCGCACTGCGCTGTGCGCTCACGCGCGAAGGGGAGATCCCCACGCTCATCTTCGATGAGATCGATATGGGGATCGGCGGCCGGAGTGGTGAGGTCATCGGTCGGAAGCTGGCGCGGCTGGCGCGCCGGCATCAGGTGCTTTGCGTGACGCACCTGCCCCAGGTGGCCGCCTTTGGCGACAGCCACTATCGAGTCCAGAAACGAGTTGCGGGTGCTCGCACATTCGTTGAGTTGTCGCTGCTTGAAGGCGTCGACCGGGAGCGGGAACTCTCCGACATGCTGGGCAGCCTCGGGGAGCCGTCCATGTTCGGCGCGCAGGAACTGCTGCAGCGCGCGCGTACCTTGAAAGCATCTGCCGCCTGAGCCGTGTGAGACGGGTCAATGCATTCTCGCGGAATCGTTCGTCACATGAGACACGTCGTTGTCGGTTCCACCAATGAGGGCAAGATCATCGCCTGCCGGCGTGCGTTCCGCCGCGCGTTCGGAGAGGTCGAGGTGCGCGGCATCGCCGTCCCCTCGGGCGTGGCGGAGCAGCCGCGTGGCGATGAGTGCTTTGTGGGCGCGCGGAACCGCGCCGAAGCCGTGCGCCAGGCGGCGAAGGAACTGTCGATGTCGGCCGACTACGCCGTCGGTATCGAGGGCGGCATGGTGAAGCTGTACGATAGGTGGTTCGGCTTCAGTGCTGCCTGCGTGGTGGACTGTCGCAACGACCGGGTCGGGTATGGTACCAGTCCCATGTTCGAATTGCCTGACGCAATCACCGCCAGCCTGCTTCAGGGGACGCTGCTTGGTGATATCGTCACGGAGTTGACCGGCGATGCGGCTTTTCGCGAGCGTCGGGGCGCCGTGGGACTGCTGACGCGGGGACTGCTGAGGCGCGAAGACGCGCATGAGTACGGCGTGCTGGCGGCGCTGGCGCCGCACCTGAGTGCGGAAAGGTACGGAAGATGACTACGACCAGGCTGCTGCTGGTTCGCCACGGAGAGACCGTCTGGAACGCCGATGCGGTATACCGCGGGCGGTCGGAGGTCCCGCTCAGCGAGACAGGCAGGTGGCAGTCCGAACTGGCGGGCCAAGGCCTTGCCGGTGACGGGGTCACTGCACTGCTCTCCAGCCCTCTGGTGCGCGCGCGGGAGACGGCCCAGGCCATCGCAGAGGCGACTGGGGTGGCCGTGGAGATCGATCACGATCTCACCGATCTCGATTGCGGCGAGTGGGAAGGATTGACGGACGCACAGGTGCAGCAGCGCTATCCGGACGTGAGGCGAACCTGGCTGGCCACGCCGCACCTGGTGCGCCTGCCCGGAGGCGAGACGCTGGACGAGGTCGCCGGGCGCGTACTGCCGGTGCTCGACCGTGCGTTGTCTGCTCCGGGACCGGGAACGGTGGCGCTGGTGTCACACCGCGTGGTACTGAAGGTCGCCATCTGTGCGCTGCTGGGCCTGGACAACTCGCACTTCTGGGATATCAGGGTGGACCTTACTGGCGTGACCGAGTTCGAGTGTTCAGCACGGCGTCGTGTGCTGGTTCGTCATAACGACACGTCGCACCTTCATGCGTGCAGGCAATCCTCTGGGCGCGACCTCTGAGACGGCAGCAGGCGTTAAGGCTGCTCGTCAAACCAGCGTGACTGGCTCTTATCCAGCGCCAGGCCTTCGTGAACGACAAACACGAGCAGCCGGGTGTGCGGGTAGTCCGGAATGGTGAGCACGAGCTCGATGCTGCGGCTCTCACGCGGTTGCAGCGAGAAGACGCCGCTCTCAACCGCGTTCCACATCTGCTCGTTGCCGGCGTCAAAGCCAGCCTGGACGGTGCAATGGTCAAGCGGGGCGGCGCCGTGATTGGTCACGCTGAGGTGTAGAAGGTACGTTGAGCCGATCCGTTCCCCGTTCCACGTGTGGGTGACGATGGGTCGCGGCGAGAAGTCATAGATGTAAGCCGCCTGTCCCTTGTATTCCTCGGGCACCATGCCGATTCGGCCGGCGAGACCTGTGGTCTCAAGGTAGAAGTACTTCAGGTCTTGATGCGGGTAGTAGGTTCCAACGAACCGTTCCTGTTCCCTGACTCCCAGCGCCATGTGCGCCGGCAGGCGCACGAGTACGACATCGTAGCCCAGTATGTCCATCAGCTTGCCGAGGAGAATGGCCGTGTCCTCGCAGTCGCCGCCGTCCTCGACCAGTGTCTCCACCGGGTATCGACCGTAGTCATCGAACCCGGTGGTGTCGATGTCGGCTGCGTACTCCAACTGCTGTACGAAGGTGGCGATGAAGTGGATGATTTCGTACTCATCCAATCCGAGCTGACCGGCGTACGACGTCAGCGCGGTCGCGAGGTCGGTGAGAATGGCGCGGTCGCCATCGTCTGCGGCGTAGACGGCGTAGTCGCCCGTTGTC
>CAYNXN010000140.1:0-4012 GCA_964401175.1 uncultured Dehalococcoidales bacterium
CCTTGAACGGGCGAATCCGGCACTCGTCGAACTGGGTCGAAGCCTCGGCATTCCACTTGTGGCCACGTTCGATGTGCACTATATCGAGCGAGAAGACGCGGCCGCTCACGATTTGCTGCTCTGTGTGCAGACGAACACGCAACTGCAGGACGAGAAGCGAATGAAAATGGCGGGTGACTACTTCTACTTGCGGTCCCCCGAGGAAGTGGAGGCGCTGTTTCCCGATCTGCCTCAGGCGATGGAGAACACCGTTCGCATCGCCGAAATGTGTGACCTCGAACTCGATTTCGGCGGACTGCATCTGCCCGAGGTGTCGCTGCCAGAGGCGCGCACGGCCGAGGAGCATCTGGCCGCACTCTGCTGGGACGGATTCCACCGGCGCTTTCCCTCGCCCTCAGCCGAACGGGAGGAGCGTCTTGCGCACGAACTCGATGTGATCGGCAAGACGCACTTCGCCGATTACTTCCTGGTTGTCTGGGATATCATCTCGTACGCGAAGCGCAAGGGTATCTACTACGGCGTGCGCGGCAGCGCCGCCGCGAGCCTCGTGCTGTATTGCCTTGAGATCACCGATATCGACCCCATCGATTATGGGCTGGTCTTCGAGCGCTTTCTTAACATCGAGCGGCGAGAGATGCCGGACATCGATCTGGACTTCCAGGACGATCGCCGCGATGAGATGCTGACCTACGTCAACGCCAGGTACGGCACGGATCACGTTGCGCAGATCATCACCTTCGGCACTATGGGCGCCCGAGGGGCGCTTCGGGATGCCGGCCGGGCACTGGGCCTGCCATATGGTCAGGTGGATAGTGTTGCGCGCCTCGTTCCTCAGGAGTTGACCATCACTCTGGACCGGGCGGTGGCGGAGAGCCCCGAGCTGCATCAGGCGTACGAATCGGATGACAGTGTTCGACTGCTCGTCGATTCGGCGCGCAAGATCGAAGGATTGGTGCGGCACGCCAGTACGCATGCTGCCGGAGTCGTCATCTCTCGCGATCCGCTGGTGGAGTACACGCCCCTGCAACCTGTCGGGAAACAGGGCCAGCAGAACCTCATGACCCAATACCACATGTGGAACGTGGCGAAGCTGGGGCTGCTGAAGATGGACTTCCTCGGACTCTCGAATCTCACCATTCTGGCCCAATCACACGACATAATCAGACAACGCCACAAGGTTGATCTGGACTTCACTCAGTTGCCCCTTGATGATTCGAAAACCTTCGCCCTGCTGGCCTCCGGTGAGACTCGTGACATCTTCCAGCTTGAAAGCAAGGGAATGCGCCGCTATTTGCAGGAGTTGAAGCCCTCTGTCTTCGGCGACATATCAGCTATGGTTGCGCTCTATCGCCCGGGACCGATGGAGCAGATAGACAGGTTCATTCGGTCCAAGCAGGGGCTTGATCCGGTCACCTATCCGCATCCCGCTCTGGAGCGAATACTGGAGGAGACCTACGGAGTAATCGTCTACCAGGAGCAGGTGATGTTCATCGCCCGGGTGCTGGCGGGCTACTCCATGGGGCAGGCGGACATCTTCCGGAAAGCGATGGGTAAGAAGATCCCCGAGGTGATGAAGGAGCAGGAGAAGACGTTTGTAGCCGGCGCGGTTGCCGATGGCATCGACGAGCGACTCGCCCGAGAGGTCTTCGCTCTGATTGAGCCCTTCGCCGGCTATGCCTTCAACAAGGCCCACAGCGTGAGTTACGCGTTGCTGGCGTACCGATGTGCCTATCTCAAGGCGAACTACCCGATCGAGTACGCCGCAGCTTTCATGAACACCTACTGGGACAACACTGACAAGATAACACTGGCGGTGGACGAATGCCGGAAGGCCGGAATCCGCATACTGCCGCCTGATGTGAATATGAGCGAGTCAGCCTTCACCATCGAAGATACCGAATCGGGTCCCGCCATTCGCTACGGCCTTGGGTCGGTGAAGAACGTCGGCCTCGGCGCCGTCCAATCGCTGGTCGCGGCGCGGCGGGACGGCGGACCTTTCGGTTCTGTGGCTGATTTCTGCCGCCGTATCGGAGCTGGTGTCAACAAGAAGGTCATGGAGAGCCTGATACGCGTGGGTGCGCTTGATGCGCTGGGAACGCGTTCGGGACTGCTTGCCTCTCTCGACCGCATCGTCGCGGTTGCTCAGGCGGAGCAGCGAACACGCGAGTCCGGGCAGACCACGCTGTTCGACCTGTTGCCGGAGGATTCTCAGCCACTGGATGTGGAGTTGGGGCCGTGCATCCCCGAGGCGCCCGCACGTGAGCGAATCGAGTGGGAGAAGGAGTTGACTGGCGTCTACTTCTCGCCCCATCCCGTGGAGGCGCTGCGTGAGGAGTTGCAGGGAATCGTAACCGCGCCGTGCGGTCTGTTGTCGCACGAGCTTGTTGACCGTGAAGTGGTCGTTGCCGGCCTCGTCTCCGCGGTGAAGTATTCCACCACGAAGGAAGGACGCCCGTTCGTGGTGGCCGAGATTGAAGACACATCGGGCAGCATCGAGGTCACTGTCTGGCCCCGTCTGCATGAGACCACAAGGGGGCTGTGGGTCGAAGGGGCCCTGCTCATCGTCAAAGGGCAGCTCCGAGGTAGAGAGGGACAGTTGCAGATAAGCTGCCAGCAGGCACAGCGCTACACCCCTGGACAGGCAAATGGCCGCCGCCGCGCGAACCCACGGCAACTGGTGCTTCAGTTGCAGGAGGACGCTGGCGGCGAGGTCGGGACAGAGCTGCTTCGCCGCGTGCTCGACCTGCTGCGGGCGCATCCGGGAGAGGATTCAGTCTTGCTGCGCATCGATACGGTCGATGGACGCTGCGCGGAACTGGAGATGCCGGGCCTGCACATCAGCCTTGGAGAGACTCTTGAGGGTGAGCTAGCCGGCATTCTCGGCAACGGAATGTACCGCGTCGAGTGACGCCTCACCAGGGCCCCGTTCCAGCCGCAGGAGCTGCTGCTTCAGCGCCAGACCTCCACCGAATCCAACCAGATCCCCATTGGCGCCGACCACACGGTGACACGGGACCAGGACCGGCACCGGGTTATGGTGCAGTGCCTGACCGGTTGCTCTGCTGGCCCGTGGCTTGCCGGCGGTTGCCGCCACCCATGAGTAGCTTCTGGTCTGACCGTAGGGAATCAGCCTGGTGGCGTTCCATATTCGGGCGCGGAAATCCGTCCATCCTGTCGTGTCGATGTCGTCCGGAAAGCGGATCCTGTCGCCGCGCATGTAACGGATCAGGCGTTCGGGGAGGCTGTTGCAGCAGTTCGCATCAACCTCCCGCGGAGATTCCTCTACGGTGGGTAGCGACAGCAAGAGCCGCTGCACCGCCCCTTCCCGTGTGGCAGAGGGCAGCGCGATGGCAGCAACTCCACGCCCGGACCCTGCGACGGCCATCCAACCGAGCGTGGTCGGAAACACCGTGTATTCCACAGCCTTACATCGTCGGCTCTATCAAGCCGTAGTCGCCGTCCTTTCTCCGATAGAGGAGATTGGCTTTGCCGTTGTCGGAGTTCACAAAGAGGAAGAAGTCATGGCCAAGCAACTCCATCTGCTCGGTGGCTTCATCAACCGCCATGGGCTTGACGGTGAACTGCTTCGTCTTCACCAGTCGTGGCTCTTCAGCAGCTTGGGCCCCGGTGGCATCCACCGGCTCCATCGTGCGCACCGTGTCCTTGCCCCTTTCGAAACGCTTGCCCTTATAGCGTGAGACCCGGTTGGTGAGGGCATCCACCACGCGATCGATCGCCGTTCTCACGTCGTCGGCCTTCTCCTGTGCGCGAATTACCACTCCGTTGCTGTCGAGCGTCACCTGTACCACGTAGCGCTGGTCGGGTTGCCGCGTGCCCTCGCGCGATATCTCGACCTTACCTCCATCGATGCTCGGAAGGTAGCGTGCCATCTTGCTGATTCGGCTGGTCGCATACTCCTGGATGGCGGGAGATACCGTCACGTCGTTTCTGGTCAGAATCTGCAATTCCATGTGAACCTCCCTCACTACGCTTCTCTGGCTACCGTAATGGC
>CAYNXN010000141.1:0-3918 GCA_964401175.1 uncultured Dehalococcoidales bacterium
TCGGCCTTGCCTTCCACCCGGGGACTGGCGCAATTGTAGCGATGACCTCACGTCGTCTGTCAACGTCCTCATTTCTCCGGTAGTTGCATCAGCGCACTTGCACCGTTGCCGGATGGCGGTGTGGCCCCGGAGAAATCTGGCGCGTGTCGTCGCACGAGGATGCGTGACGTGGTGCGCCGAGGGAGCGCCGCCGACTGTGAGCGGGCCTGTCTGACGGAACCGGATGCGCCGGGATGCGCCGTGGTGGTGCAGCGCATGCGCCACACGTTGTCCTGCCGTGCTGGCCAACAAGGGAGGAGCGATGTCATGTAAAATCTCCTGTTGAATGCAGCAAGCGGGGTCGCCGAGCGGAGATGACAATGCCTGAACCCACGGCAGTACTGACACAGGTAGATGCACTGAGCAGCCAGCTTGCCCGTATGGCACGCGATGTCTGGGAGCATCCGCAACCGGGCTTCCAGGAGACGTATGCCTCTGGTTTGATTGCGGCCGCCCTGCGGGATGCCGGTTTCCACGTTTCGATGCCCGTTGCCGGGATCGAGACCGCCTTCGTTGCCGAATGGGGCTCAGGCGCGCCGGTTATCGGCTTGCTGGGCGAGTATGACGCGCTGCCAGGACTGTCCCAGGATGTCAGTGCAGTGAGATCACCAGTCGAACCTGGCGCGTGCGGACATGCCTGTGGTCACAACCTGCTTGGCGTTGGAGTTCTCGGCGCTGCCCTCGCCGTGCAACGCGTTCTGAAAGCACAGGGAATGCCGGGCACGCTGCGTTACTATGGCTGTCCGGCGGAAGAGACGCTCATGGGGAAGGTCTTCATGGCGCGCGCCGGCGTGTTCTCGGGGCTCGACGCCGTGCTGACGTGGCATCCGATGTATGCGAACACCCTGTGGGCTGCCTCATCGGCCGCACTCAACTCGTTCAAGTTGTCGTTCCATGGCAGGTCGGCACATGCCGCTGCTGCGCCCCACGCCGGACGCAGCGCGCTCGACGCGGTGATGCTCACCGACGTCGGGGTCAATTACCTGCGTGAGCACGTCATCCCCGATGCACGCATTCACTGTGTGGTCACTCACGGCGGAGAGGCCCCCAACATCGTGCCCTCATTCGCACAGAGCTGGTACTACGTCCGCGCGCCACGCCGCAATCAGGTGGAGGAGATCTACGAGCGGGTGCTGAATGTAGCCCGCGGCGCGGCGCTGATGACTGATACGGTGCTCGATGTTGAACTGGTGGCGGCGTGTCACGAGTACCTGCCCAACGAGGCGCTGCAGCGTGTGCTGCTCGAGAACATGAGGGCGGTTGGTCCGCCGGCGTTCGACGCGGATGACGTTGCGCTGGCTCGGGATCTGAAGGCGACACTGCCTCAGACGATGGTTGATGATGCGCTCTGTGCCTACGGGCGTACTGCTGAGGATATGGGCGATCCGCTTTGCACCGTGATCCTGGATGAAGTGGGAACGCTGTGCCATGGTGCGGTTCAGCCCGTGTCCACTGATGTGGGCGACGTCTCTCAACTCGCGCCGACGGCGCAACTCACCGCCTGCTGCATGCCGCTTGGCGTGCCGTTGCATTCGTGGCAGGCGGTTGCCTCATCTGGCTCCGGCATAGGAGTGAAGGCGATGCTCTTTGCGACCAGGGCGCTGGCGATGACCGTTCTCGACCTGATTGGTCGACCCGACCTACTGAACGATGCTCGCGCTGAGTTTGTCAGGGCAACCGGAAGCAGGCCCTATCGCTGCCCTATTCCAGCAGACCTGCAACCTCCCACTGCACGGTGAAAGGAGACTCATTAGTATGGCCGACTGCATCTCAAGGTGTCGCGACCCGCTTCGCTCCATCATGGCCACGCTTGACGCATGGGTGACAGCAACGTATCCGGACACGGTGGTGACCGAAGCCGATTCCATTGACAAAGAGGGATGGATCAACTACTCGGTTCCGGACGAGCGTGGCAGCGCGCTCCCGTTCGCTGGCGTACGCTTCCGCAGGGATAAGCCCATGGGATTGACCGTGGTTCTCGCGGCCAGGCCGGAACGCGACCCGCAGGAATGGGTGCATGCCGACCTCGGCAAGCTGCGGCCGCTTGGTTTCGCGCTTGGCCTCCCGCGGCCGTTCAAGAAAGACCTCTCGGACGAGGACAGGCAGTATCTGTTCGACCTGGTATCGCAGGCGCGTGAGGCAGTCGCTGGCACGGCGTAGCCCGGTCCTCCGTGGCCTGAGTCCGGGCTACCCGTCGAACGTTCGGTACTCTGGACCGAGGTCGACTGTCGTCGTCAATCCGCCATCAACCGCCACGGTCTGGCCGGTAATATAGTCGGACTCGCTGGCGCTGAGGAATAGCACCGCCGCGGTGATGTCCGCTGGCTTGCCCCAGCCGAGCGGTATCGTCTCACCTATCCGTTTCGCCGCCGGCGTCTGCCGCAGACGCTCGTTGATCGGCGTTGCGGTGTAGCCCGGCGCCACGCTGTTCACCCTGATTCCGTGCGGCGCAAGCTCGAGAGCCCACTGCCGCGTCAGTCCGTTGATGCCTGCCTTTGACGCCGCATAAGCGGTTGATATGCAGCCCACGATGCCCGCCACTGAGGAGATGTTCACTATCTTGCCGTAGCCCCTTTCTATCATGTGCGGCGCCACCGCCCGCGTGCACAGAAAGGGTCCTTTCAGATCAGTGTCTATCTCCCTGTCCCAGTCCTCCTCGCTGGTGCCGACAAGACTCCGCCTCCGGATGACACCCGCATTATTGACCAGCACCTCCACCCGGCCATAGGAGTGCAGCGCCACGTCGACCATCTGAGCCACGTCCCGGGCATTGGTGACGTCACACCTGACGGCGATGGCTGAACCTCCTGCCTCTCGCAGTGAGGCAACGGTTCTCTCCGCTGCAGGCAGGTCTATGTCAGCGCACACCAGGCTCCCGCCCTCGGCGGCAAACGCCTTGCAGTAGTCCTCGCCCAGCCCGGAGCCGCCACCCGTAACGATGATGACCCTGTCCAGAAACCGTCGTCTGTCCACTTCAGAATCTCCTTCCGTTTCTCGCCTGCCCGAAACGGCAGAATCAGATGGCTGGCGTACCCTCCGGGCCGCCGCACAGGCCCCTGTCGGCTGCGCCGGTGGCTGGTCGTGAGTGTAGATTCTTGGTGCGGGCCCGTCAATCGGCATTCGTCCGTGCCATGCCGGAGCCCGGACCTGGCGCTGAACCTCCAATGGCGGATTCTGCTGCCGGCGCGTTGACTGGGCGAATGCACGGGGACTACAATGCTTCACAGACCGGCGCGGAACGCCGGCAGGGGCTGAAGCTGCAGCCCCGTGTGTTATCGGCATCATGGACGCAGATAGCGATTCAGGCGACCGTAGCGGGATTGCCAGGCATTTCGCCGGCAAGGTGGTACGGCACATCAGGAGGCGGCGTGTCCGGAGCGGCCAAATGGGCTCTGCCCGTTGGTTCTCATGGCGTCAAGGCGCATCGTAGTGTGCCGGATTCTGGTGTCATGCGGTCGCCACTCCGCCTGTTCGGGGTGGCGATTTGTTTTTGGCTGGGCGCCCTCGCTGAAGCGCCGTGCTTCAGGCTTGGGAGTCGCGGAGGCGCGTGAATGGAGATACTGGACGAGAAGAGCTTCAAAGAGTTGATTGAGTCTCGAAGTCTCAAGACGTTGCGCGAGCGCCTCATGGCGATGGAGGAGCTTGATATCGCCATCTTGCTTGAGTCCGCGGATGAAGAGGAGATGGCCCTCGCGTTCCGCCTGCTGCCCAAGGATCTGGCGGTTGAGGTGTTTGACGACTTCGATGGTCCCACACAGCACCGCCTGCTTGAGTCCATGACGCACCGGGCGGTGAGTCAACTGTTGGAGGCGATGTCACCCGATGATCGAACGGAGGTGCTTGAGGAGGTGCCTGCCTCCGTCGCCCGCAAGATTCTGA
>CAYNXN010000142.1:0-3882 GCA_964401175.1 uncultured Dehalococcoidales bacterium
ACGATCTGAGTGTTCTCCAGGCTATTCTTGTCCTCTTCCATGCAACAAGCCTCCTAAACCTGCAAGAATTGGTGTGTCCGTTTCCCGGCAACTGTGCAAGTCACTTTCCGGTGACCAAGTACTAAGGTACCACGTCAGAGTCCGGAGAACATCAAGAATCGGGGGCAAAGAGGCACGGCGGCCATGAACGCGCACGTATCTTTGCGCCGACACATGGATGGAAACCTCCATGGTAGAGATTATCCCGGCTTTGCGCCACACGTGAAGCAGTAGCCCCGGTGCACGCAGATGACGCCACCACATTTCCGGCAGCGCCAGCGCTCGGCCTCCTTCTCCACAAACGCTCCGAGTCCGTGTTCGCGGATGAACTCCAGGTTCTCCAGCATGCTCATGCCGTACCTGGTGCGGTAGCGCTTGTCCAGCGCCTTCAGCCGCCTGCAGGGATACTTCGCGCACTCGTAGCAGAAGCCGGACTGATTGGTCTTGATGGTCTCGCAGTTCCGGATGATACAGCGCACGCACGAGACCGGCGCGGTCGATTCCAGTTCGCGGCAGCCAGGGCACGTGTTCTTTTTCCTCAGATACCCCATGCAAATGCCGCAGTTCATGCCACAGGGGGCTATAAGCGTCGAAGCATCGGTCATCCGTGTTCTCCAACAGGTGGGTACCAGGCCACGCATTGCTCGCGCGGATGCAGCACCGATCGCCCTGCACACAATCATTGTGCCGTGGGCCCCACAAAGTCAATAGCGATTGCCCGCAATGATGAGTTGACGCGGAGGGCGTCCCAGTGCTTCGTGGGCCGGACACAACCGGCCCGTCAATCCGTGGCCGCAGTGGGGCGTTTGCAGCGGTCTCCACACTACAAGTTCTGCCTGTGGCAGAGGCCGTGAACAGTCATGAGCTGACAGAATAGACAGGGGCGGTGGCGAGCGGGCGACGAATCCCGCGCACAGTATCCACGGGAGGCAGGCCAGAGAAATGGCGGAGCAACACGCAAGGCCGGTTCAGACGATGCGGCAGATGGTGTCCCCGAATTTCCCGTGAGGAGGAAACGGCGGGTCACATGGCGCTGGAGCGAGGTGAGGAGCCGAGTCTATCGCAACGCGGCGGCAGTGTCTCGCAGTGAAGGGTACTCAGCAGCAAGCTCATCGAAGGTCATCGTCCGGCCGTCGCACAGCAGCACACGGCAGGCGTCGGAATCACGGATGATGACGCCAAAGGCCTCCCTCACCACGACCGAGTTGAGAATCCCTCCTCTGACATCGCGGCGGGAAACCGTCCACGCGATAGGAATGACCTCGCGGCCGCCGACGCTGACCGCCGGCTCAAGTTCTAGTCGCCTCTCTTCCATCGTGAACGTACCACCACCACAAGGGCTCGCAACGTGGCGCCGGAAAAGACAAGCCGGAGGATGGGCGGAAGAGTGCAAATCGGGCGCAGCCGTACCGACAGCCTGGCGTGACCTTCAACCAGCGGCTCTCCCATGAAGACCGGCGTCAGGCGGAGGTCGCATGGCAACCACAGATCCGCATACATGGCGCACTGCGACGCGGCTCCGACGAGCAGGGCCGTGTCCGCGGGGTCGCCCAGATCGGCCCGAAGATCGAGCAACAACACCCGCAACCTGATGCAGCGCACGAGGCGGAGCACGCTATCGACGAGATTGGCCACCAGACCGCGGACCTGCAACAGGTCCCATACGAGGCGCAGGGACGCCTTCCCGATCCTGCCACCCCGTTTCCGCGTGCCCGCCTTACGCTCAGCCTGCCGCTGCGGCCGGGCCTTCGAAGGCTTCTGCCGCGCCTCTCCTGTTCGAACGGTCTTGCTCACACGGCCGAACAGCCACTCAACCCTGAGGGAGCCGACGGGTCTGCCGTGGACCTCAACGCGGGCGTCGAGGTCCACAGGGATGGCGAGTATCAGGGCCGTCAGCGCGATGAGACTGCAAAGGGCGACGACAACCCACACCCGCGGTTACCCTTC
Organism: uncultured Dehalococcoidales bacterium; assembly: GCA_964401175.1. Lineage (GTDB taxonomy): Bacteria > Chloroflexota > Dehalococcoidia > GIF9 > AB-539-J10 > SKVJ01. The sequence goes on from CAYNXN010000142.1 coordinate 1,987, forward strand.
GCTCGAAGTGCGGGACTTCCTGCCCCGAATGGCCTCTTCCACCTTGGGCACCACCGCGGAGAGCTGCTCGGCCATCTGGGCCATGCTGCCCTTCATCGGCTCGATTCTGACCCCATTCTTGTCGATGATAAGTACGGCCACAGGCTTCACGCCACCGGCGCCACCTGTTCCCGCCGCCTCACCCTCACCCTCGCCGTGTGTCTTCTCACCGCCCTTGCCACCACCGCCACCGGTGCCGAACCAGAACCCGGCGCTGCGCAGTGGCACAATGGTCGTGTCACCGATGGTGACCGGCTCTCCCATCACGGTCTTACTGCTGAGCATCTTCTCAAGCTCATCAGCAGTGGTTCTCAGCAGCTTCTCAACTCCATCCAGCATTTCCAGACCTCCTCATCCATATCAAAGCCAGACTGGTTCAGCCCATCCGGCACGTCTGCCACAAGGATAGGTCGAATCATCAGCTCGCGCAAGAGAGACTACCTGGATGCACGAGGCGGCTACTTGAAGCTGACCATGTTGCCATGCTGCGCGAAACCACCGTCCACCCTGAGGTACTCACCCGTAATGAAATCGGAGGCGTCGCTCGCCAGGAACGCCGCGGCCCCCATGAAGTCCTCGGGCTTGCCCCAGCGTCCTTGCGGCGTGCGGTCCTCAACGAACTCGGAAAGCCCCGGGAAGTCCTTGCGCGCCTGTACGGTGAGCGCCGTATCGATCCAGCCAGGAAGAATGCAGTTCACGTAGATGTTATCCCTGGCCCACGCCAGCGCCAGCGAGTACGTCATGGAGAGGATACCCATCTTGCTGCAGCCATAGGGCACGCCGCCACCGAGTCCGATCAGGGATGTCATCGAACCGGTGTTGATGATCTTACCTTTGCCCTGCTGCTTCATGGCCGGGTAGACAGCCTGGCAGCAGAGGAAGGCCCCCTTCAGGTTGGTGTCCAGGATGATGTCCCATTCCTCGGGCGTGTAGAGCTGTGGCTTCTTGCGTATGTTGACGCCCGCGTTGTTCACCAGTACATCGATGCGGCCATACTCGTCCAGCACTTGCTGGATGCCTTTCTTGATGTTCTCGTGGTTGGCAACGTCCAGGGACAATCCCGATGCCGTAACGCCGAAGCGGGTGCGCAGGTCTTCCACCGCCGCGGCGGTCTTTTGCACATCTCGCGCAGCCAGCACCACGGTGCTGCCCTTCATCGCCAGACCGTCGGCGATGCCCTTGCCGATGCCACTGTTGCCTCCGGTAACCACCGAGACTTTGCCTTCGAGGCTGAAAAGGTCCTTCATCTGATCTGCTCCCTCCACAACGAGTACTGCCGCCATTCGCTCCACAGCGTACGGACCGGCGACGCAGCACCATTGTACCCCGTTGGATTCGAGCATGACATGGTTGGGTTTGCCACAGGGCGCGGCGCGATGGCAGAAGCCATTGGCACACGAGACGTCATGGTGTACCATCTGCGTTTACGAAGCAACAGGAGGTAGCTCATGATGGACCTGGACCTCGGCTTTCCTATGTGGAACCTGTTCGGACTACTGGCCTCGGGGATGGGGAGCCTGGCGTCAATCGCTGTATACGTCTGGGTGGCGCTCTGTCTCTACATCATCGCCAACAAGACGAACACAGCGAATGCATGGCTGGCCTGGATTCCCATAGGAAACGTCATTCTCGCCTGCCAGATTGCGGGCAAGCCGTGGTGGTGGGTTTTCCTCTTCCTCATTCCCATCGCGAACATGGTGTTCGCCATCATCGTGATGTGGAAGATCTGCGAGGCGCGCAACAAACCCGGCTGGCTGGGCATCCTGATGATCGTTCCGATCGCGAACCTCATCGTCCCCGGAATCCTGGCATTCTCCGACTAGTTGCCACGGGGGGAAGCGGATCCCACATCCGCTT
>CAYNXN010000143.1:0-3856 GCA_964401175.1 uncultured Dehalococcoidales bacterium
CGGCGACGTGCCTCAGATGCGCTACGCGCCGGAGGAGGCCTCAGAACTGCTTGACTCGGCCGGATTCGGCGACAGCAATGGCGACGGCTTCAGGGAAGGCGCCGATGGCAGAGGCATCGTCCTGAACTTGCTCACACGGGGCGACATGGCCAGCACCCTGCGGGCGACCGAGATGGTCGCAGCCGATCTCCGCGCGGTAGGCATCGACTGCAACGTGCGGGCGCTCGACAGCGCCACCTGGATCGCGGCCAAGGATGCCATGGACTACGACCTGGTGTTCTTCCGGGCGACTCCCTGGGGCACGATGATGCATGCGAGCCACGGCACGGGCTACTTCGATTCCAGGCGCACGGGCGCCGGCGTGCTGCATAATCTCGCCGCACCCGAGTATCTCGCCGCGTGCGACGCGCGACTGGCCACCGCGATCCCCGAAGAACAGGAGGTGCTGGACAGAGCGCTGCAGCAGATGCACTATGAGTATCTCCCGGGCATCGCCCTCGTGTGGATCGACAGCGTCTACCCGTACCGCAATGGCTGGAACAACTGGACCATGGACCACATCTATGGAGGCGTGGTGAACAGCTTCTCCTGGTTCACCGTGACCAGAGAGTGACCGCCTCCACACACGAACGACGCCTGTGAGCCAGCACACCATGCCCGCACCACGCCACGAGCATCCGCGAACCGCGATAGCCTCAAGGGCGGCGAGGTACCTTGCCGCCCTTGTCATCATCGTAACCCTGAACTTCCTGCTGCCCCGGCTCATGCCGGGCGACCCGTTGATGAACCTCATCGGGGAGGAGGCCTACTACGGCTCGGGGCAGGCGCTCGACGTCTTGAAGGCAGACCTCGGACTGGACCAGCCGCTTCACATCCAGTACGGCCGCTACCTCGGCGGACTGGTCAGCGGCGACTGGGGCTACTCATACCTCTACCTGAGGCCCGTGCGCGACTCCATCGCGCTGCACCTTCGCTGGACGCTGGCGCTGGTGCTTCCGGCGGTCGTGCTTGCCGCGTTGCTTGCCGCGCTCCTCGGCGGCCTCGCCGCCTGGCGGCGAGGGTCAGCCCTGGACGTCACGCTCTCGGGATTTCATCTCATCGTCTATTCGATGCCGCACTACTGGCTCGCCATGCTCGTGCTCTTCGTATTCAGCTTCCGATTGGGTTGGTTTCCGCTGGGCAAGGCCACCTCCGGCGGCGCCTCCTCACTTCCCTTCATGTTGGATGCCGGCTGGCACATGCTGCTCCCGCTGCTGGTGATTACGGCGTTCAAGGCCGCCTACGACTTCCTCATCGTGCGCAACTCCGTCGTCTCCATCCTCGGAGAGGACTACATCCTGATGGCACAGGCCAAGGGGCTCTCCGGCACGGCCGTGCTCGTACGCCACGCATTGCGGAACGCCCTCGCACCACTGGTGACGGTCACCGCGATCCAGTTCGGCATGGTGCTCTCAGGGGCATTGCTGGTGGAGGTCGTCTTCTCCTGGCCCGGCATGGGCACTCTGCTCTACGACTCAATTGGCGCGCGTGACTACCCGTTGCTTCAGTCCGCCTTTCTGGTCATCGCCCTTTGCGTTCTCGTGGCCAACTTCATCGCGGACATGCTGTATCCACAACTTGATCCGAGGACGAGATAACCGATGCGCCTCAGCGGTCACGCGCGGCAGAACCGGATGGCGCTAACCGGCGCGGTGCTCTTCTCCTGTTTCGTACTCGCCGCCCTGTTCGCGCCACTGCTCATGCCGCACGATCCATGGCAGCACTTCGCGCCGTTCCTCTCCCCCAACGGCACGCACCTGCTGGGGACCGACGACGTCGGCCGCGACGTGCTGTCAGAGCTCATCATCGGAGGACGTGTCTCGCTCGCCGTGGGAGTGCTGGCCGGTGTGCTGGCCGTCATCATTGGTGTCTCCATCGGCCTGCTGGCCGGCTTCAAGCGCGGGCTGCTGGACGAGGTACTCATGGGCTTGACGGATGTGGTGCTGGTCATCCCGGCGCTGCCACTCACCGTCCTCGTCTCGGTCTACCTCGGCCCGGGGATATGGTACGCCGTCTGCGTCATAGCCCTGGTGTTCTGGCCCTCCACCGCCCGTGTCATCCGCTCACAGGTGCTGACCATCCGCCAGTCTGGCTACGTGGAGGCATCGCGTGCTCTGGGCGCCGGCGACACGTGGCTGATGCGCCGGCATGTCCTGCCCAATGTCGTGCCCCTCGTGCTCGCCAAGCTCGTCTTGACCATCGCGGCAGCGATGCTGATGGAGGCGTCTCTCAGCTTCCTTGGCCTTGGCGACCCCATGGCGAAGAGCTGGGGCATGATGCTGCACTATGCCTTCGCCCGAGGCGGATTCATCCGCGAGATGTGGTGGTGGTATCTGCCTCCCGGGCTCTGCATCGGATTGTGCATCTTCGCGCTCACGCTCGTCAGCTTCAGCATTGAGGCCGAGAGCGATCCGCGTTTGAGGAGGGCGCTCGACCGTTGACGGCGCTGTTGCGGGTTCAAGATCTGCACGTGTACTTCGACACGTCCGCGGGCACCGTGCGCGCCAACAATGGCGTCAGCCTGGAGCTGAACCAGGGCGAGAGCGTGGGCATCATGGGGGAGAGCGGTTGCGGCAAGACCGTGCTCTTCCTCTCTCTGCTGCATTTGCAGCAACCGGGACGCATCGTGAAGGGTGAGATACTCTTCGATGGACGTGACATCACCGCGCTGCCCGAGCGCGAGATGCAGTCCATCCGGGGCCGCATGATTGCCCTGGTGCCGCAGAACCAGGCCACCGCGCTCAATCCGGCGTACACCATACGGCAGCAGCTCGCTGAGGCACTCGCCATACGCAGGTCCGGCGGAGGGCTGCTGCGTCATCCGCACCGCAGCCATGAGGCAGCGGCAGTGGAGCAGCACGAGATCGCAGCCGTGTTCCAGGAACTGGGCTTCGACACCGGCGCGACACTGTCGCGACTGCTGCACAGCTATCCACACCAGCTCTCCGGCGGCATGCGCCAGCGTGTCCTCATCGCCATGGCGCTGCTGCTCCAGCCCCGTTTGCTCATCGCCGATGAGCCGACCACCGCACTGGACCGCGCCATCAAGGCTCAGTCTCTCTCCGCTCTGGAGCGGCTTCGCGGCAGGCTCACCATGCTCGTGGTGAGTCATGACATCGATGCCATAGCCGCCGCCTGCGACCGTGTGGCCATCATGTACGGTGGTCGCGTGATCGAGGCCGGACCAGCCGCGCAGGTGCTCTCAAGCCCGCTCCACCCCTACACCCGCCTGCTGCTGGCGGCTCAGCGACGCACACGCGGCGAGCCGCTGCATTCGGTGACGGCCGATACACTGAATCTCATCGACTTCCCTCCGGGATGCCCGTTCCACCCGGCCTGCCCCCGGGCGGCGCCGCTGTGCCGCGAACGCACGCCTGAAACATACCCGGTGGACGAATCACTGGTCTCGTGCCACCTCTATGCCCGGGAGGTGGCCTGATGCTGCAAGTGAGAGAGCTCCATCTCCACTACGTGGTGCATCACAATCCGCTGGCGCGGTTCCGGCATCCCGACCATGTGATCCGCGCGGTGGATGGCGTCTCGCTGGCCATCTGCGAGAGCGAGGTCTTCGGCATTATCGGCGAGAGCGGCTCCGGCAAGACCTCGCTGGCCAGGGCGATGCTGCGTCTCTCCATGCCGACCTCGGGCAGCATCCAGTACCGCGGCAGCGACCTGAGTACCCTGGACGGCGCCATGCTCCGGCATTTCCGGCGGGAGGTGCAGCCCGTGTTCCAGGACGCCGATTCGACGCTGGACCCGCGGCAGCACGTTGGCGCCATCCTGGAGGAGCCTCTCCTCATCCACCGCATCGGCGACC
>CAYNXN010000144.1:0-3851 GCA_964401175.1 uncultured Dehalococcoidales bacterium
TTCGAGTGATCACGTTGCCTCCCTGCGGCTGCTGACCATGACCGGGGATCCCGTTTTCATGTCCTCGCGGCCGGGGCATTCCTATGCGGGCAATAGGATCAGTTCTTTCCCGCCGCCCGAAATGAGCAGCAGCCCATCGCGCACTGTGTACTTCTCCGCTGCGTCCAGTGCGTTGAGGAAATCCTCCTCCTGTTGCATCACGCCTGGCTCGTGGCAGAACATCTTGGTGCTGCCGAGGCCGGTTATCGTGAGCGAGCCATCGACGCTGGAGCAGTACTGCCCGAAGTAGGAGTTGCAGCCGGCCTGACCGTTGACGCGCCCATCGTCGGAGAACCTGAGCGTCACTTCTGCAGTTGTCAGCGCGGGATGCAGGTCACCTGTCGGGCCCAGCGACCGAAGCAGCCATGTCGTCCCCGCGAGAGACGCCGGGTCGGTTGGCTCTTCGGCGTCATCGTGTGGCCGCGGGAGGACGCCCACGACTATCAGCAGTGTCGCTGTCGACACAAGCAGCGCCAGGATCGACAGCAGCAATGCGGTGCGCTCCGTGACTCTCATACGTTCGCCTCTTCAGCGTGCGGCGTGAGCCGGCCTCCGTGGGTGACTCACGCTCCAGCACTATGTACGTGGCAGTGAGTGGAGTATCACGACGGGCGCTACGTGCGGTGGAAGGTGAGCTCCTGGTCGCCGTAGTGGATGGTCAGCGTGTTGTCCACTATGCGATAGCTCTGAGCGTCTCCGAGCGCGAAGAGATAGGCCTGCTCGCGGCTGAGCGTCCCGGCAGCCGCCATGCAGCAGAACGTGGTCCAGCCGAGCTGCTCGAAGCTGATGGCGCTGCCGTCCACGGCATAGGCGCCGGTGTACTTCTGATAGGCGAAGGCCCCCACAACGGTCCCATCGTCCGGTACGAACTCCAGCGTGACCTCGGTCGGCGTGAGCCCCTCCGGCGTCTCGCCCCACTCCGTCGGGAGGTCCAGCACCCAGGTGGCGCCGGTGAGGTCGGCTCCCTCCGGGGCGCAGGTGGGCAGGAGCGCAGGCAGCGAGAGCGCCGCAATGAGAAAGAGCGAGCCGATACCCTGCTGCATCGTCAAAGCTGTACACGGTTCGGGACGATACTGTTGGCCAAGTGTAGCAAGGGGAGGGCGTGGGCCGCGAAATGAATCTGGAAGGGGGAGAGGCTAGCTCTGTGATAGTACAAGCACCATGCCTCCGCCCGAGACTTGCAGCCGGCCATCGACGAACTCATACTGCTCCGCCGCAGCGAGCGCGTCCAGAAACGCCTTCTCCTGCTCCATCACGCCCGGCTCGATGCAGTACATCTCGGTGTGCACGAGCTCGGCGAACTGCAGTCCGCCGGAGAGGTCTGACGTGTAGCTCCCTCCAAAGGAGTTGCAGCCGGCGTTGCCCGTCGCCTCGGATTGTCCGGAGAACGTGAGCGTGACCTCGGTTGTCTCAAGCGCGGGGCGAAGGCTTCCGGGTTGCCCCAGAGCCTCAAGCACCCATGAGGAGTCGGCCAGGGGCGGCTGGACAGGTGGCGTCTGCGGCGCTCCCGGCATGTGCGGGACGCAGCCTGCAGTCGCCAGCAGCGCTGCCATCAAGAGAAGCAGTCCAGGTTGTACTGTCCTGCGTATCATGCATTCACCTCCCGGGTAGACGCGAGGGCGAGCCTGCCGTTGCCCGGCCAGCCGTCCACCTTGTTATACGCAGGAACGGCCGCAGTATCACGCGCGCATGCTCGCACTCACGCCGACTGGAATCAGGCGGCCGCGAACACCAGCTCGATGTCCCCGGTGCTGATGTGCAGCTTGCCGGCTGTCACCCAGTAGCGCTCGGCTTCATCAAGCGCATCGAGGTAATTGTGCTCCTGCTGCATCAGTCCGGGCTGCGTGCACAGCATCAGGGTGCTCGTGATGTCCGAGACCGAAAGCTCGCCCAGCATCGTTGACTCATAGGTTCCCGAGTACGAATTGCAGCCGGCGTTGCCTCCGAGCTTGCCATCATCGCCGAAGGACAGGGTCACATCCCTGATATCGAGCGCCGGTTCCAGATCGCCCTCCGGTCCCAGGGCTTCAAGTACCCACGCGGTGTCGGACAACACCGGTTGCAGGATGGGGAGTGTGGGAATCAGCGTCGGGGTGATGGGAACTGTCGGTTGCAGCGGCAGCGTGGGATGTATAGAGGGGGTGGTCGGCGTCGTTGGCGTCGTTGGTGTTGTAGGCGTGGTGGGCGTAGTAGGGGTAGTGGGCGTAGTCGGGGTAGTCGGTGTGGTTGGTGTGGTTGCCGGCGGCTCGGACGGCTCAGGTTGGGTGGGGGTTCCCGGCACGTTGATGGTGATGCAGCCGATCGACAGAGCGAGCATCACCGCCGTCGTCAACAGCGCGACTCGAACTGCTAGCTTCCTCGTCATTGCTTTCCCTCCATGGCGGATTGGCGACATCACATTCCCTGGGCCGTTGGCGGCCGCGCCGCTTCACGCAAAGCGTTCAGGATGACAGAGATTGCACTGGAGCACCGGTCGATTGGACTTCGCCGCAAACTCCATCGTTGCCTTATAGTCACCAAACCCGGTCCAGGAACCGCCTGGCACATCCTTCTTGCCGTCCAGACAGCGTTCGCACTCTGTACGGTGCACCTGCACGTAGTTCCCTGCCGGGCTTTCCAGTACCCAGAAGCGCATTGGCTCTACCTCCCGGCCCTAATGCTACAACGTCTGTGTCGACGCCGCCACTGATGCTCCTTCTCCGTGCAGTCCACGGTGGTACAATCGTCAGACCGTTTCGCCGGTGGCATTCGGGCACGGATGAGGAGGCCTCAGATGTTCGACAGCAGTGTTCCACCTCCATGGCTGCGGCTCCACCCCGAGGGGTACCCCGCAGAGATTGATGCGCCCGACCTGACCGCGCTCGACATGTTTGAGCGCAGCGTCGAGCGCAACCCCGAGGGCTGCGCTTTTCACTACTTCGAACGCACCTTCACGTATGCCGAGGTGAACAGAGCAGCCGCGGCATTCGCGGCCTCGCTCGTCGATCTCGGGATTCGCCACGGCGATCGCGTCATCGTGCAACTGCAGAACATCCCTCAGTTCATGTCTGCCGTGTGTGGCTGCTGGAAGGCAGGAGCCATCGTGGTGCCGCTCAACCCGATGTACCGCGAGCGAGAGCTGGCATTCTACTGCATGGACTCCGGGGCGAAGGTCTTTGTCTCCATGGAGTCGGGAGGCGAGGAAGCACGGCGCGCCATCGAAGGGACTGAGGTGCAGCACCTCATCACCACCTCGGAGCTGGACTATGTCGACCGGTCCTCGCTCGCGTCTCCGGTCTTCAATGAGTCGAGAAAGACATCGGTTGCCGGAGCGCTCGATCTTGCCAGCATCCTTGAGTACTACGACGGACAGTCGCCACCACCGCCGGGCCTGACGCGCAACGATGTGGCCTACATAACCTATACATCCGGAACCACCGGGCCGCCGAAGGGCGCGATGAACACCCACGGGAATGTCTCGTATGCCGCGACTGCTTTTGCAGCCGCGTACGCAATCACTGCGCAGGACCGTATCCTTGCCATGCCGCCATTCATCCATGTGACCGGCTCCATCTGCCTCCTCGGGGTGGCGATGCTTGTGGGCGCGCCTGTGATCGCCTGCTTCCGCTTCGACGCCGGCGAGGTGCTGCGCATGATTGAGCGGTGGCGCGCCACCTACACCAACGGTCCGCTCACGGCCTATATCGCGATGCTGAATCACCCGACCATTCGGGAGCGCGACTTGAGCTCGCTGATAAAGGTGTTGAGCGGAGGTGCGCCGGTGGCGCCGCGGGTGGCTCGGGAGTTCGAAGAATTGACCGGTACGTATATGC
>CAYNXN010000145.1:0-3830 GCA_964401175.1 uncultured Dehalococcoidales bacterium
GAGGCGGGTTGCTGCTGTGACGTGACGGTCATCCTCGAATCGTGCTTCGCGGGCAACTTCAAAGCAGACGGCATCGGCGGTGAGGGCTGCCGGGTGGTCGGGACATCGAATAAGACCGAGTCCTGGGCCACCTATCCCGGTGGCGGCGTGTACACGCGCGGCCTCGCCGAGGGCATGCGCGACGAAGAGACCGATACCGACGACCCGCCGGACGGCGTCGACCCGGGCGAGGCACACGAAAACGGCAAGAAAGCCATCTCGGAGAACAACAAGAAACGGGGCAAGGCACAGGAGCCATGGGAGGCGGGCAGGAAGTGCGACTGCAAGTGTCCGTGCAAGCCTGACATCGGTGTGGACAAATGGGTGATGGGCGGAGATGAGGCACGCTGGGTCAACCAGGTGGAGGTGGAGCCCGGCAGCCTCGTCCGCTTCAGGATCGAGATAGAGAACACCGGGAAGTGCCGCGACATCGTCGACCTTGAGTTCATCGATGAGATGGCCTCCTGCCTCGAGTATGCCGGCGATGCCACCATCGACACGGGCGGCGCGCCCTCACGCCGCAATCCGGACGAGCAGTGGTTGTCCGCTGGCGGCTCCATCCTGATATGGGACCTGTCCGACATCGGACCGCTCTCGCCCGGAGAAATCATCGGCATCGAGTACGACGCCATCGCGACCGAGCCCGGCCCCAATCTGAACAAGGGCACGGCCAACGCGCACTGCTCGGTCGACTACAGCATCGTCGTCGTTGATGCTGACATCGCCGGTGCGATTGTCCTGGGCGAAGAGACGCCGCCGCCTCCGGTCGAGGAGGTCCTTGAGGTGTCACTTGAGTTGCACGCCGAAAGCGAGAGCGACGGCATCACATGCTGGAGCTCCGTAACGGTAAACGTCTCGGCGCAGGACCTGAGCGGCGGGAGCTACCCGGTCAAGGGCGTCAACATCACACTGCACGGTCTTCCCTGGTTCAACTCGGGACTGATATCGACCCCGCACTACAGTAAGACGCTCGTATTCGAGGCTGGTTGCGGAGAGTCATTCATCTTCGAAGCAACCGCCACCAACTCGGTCGGCATGCATGCCACAACAGACGGCGGTATCGTCACTCCGGTGCCGTGAACCCCGCGGCACCGCCCTCATTCGCATGCCACTCAAAGGCAGTTCCTGATGACCGGGCTGCAGTTGCCGCTACGCCGCCTGGCGCGGAGGCCGCAGCAGCAGGGTCGCGGCAAACCCCGCGGCCATCACGACAGCCAGAATGGTGAACGCCATCGAGTAGCTCAGCGTGAGGTCGAACAGCCGACCGGCGAGCAGCGGGCCGATGGCGCCGCCGATGGTGCCGATGAAAGTCGCCAGGCCGAACAGGGCTCCGTGGGCCTTCGTACCGAAGAGCTCGGCCATCAGCGGCGACACCACCACGAAGTTACTGCCCCGGGAGAAGCCATCGACAGCAGCGTAGAGCACCAGCATCCACATGGCCGAGGAGAAACGCAGCCAGATGAGCCCGAGCAGCATCACGCCGAAGCAGATGGCGAAGGCCCTGCGGCAGCCAATGAAATCGCTGGCGGAGCCCATCACGAACCTGGCCACGATGCTGGCGCCGCCGATGACGGAAAGCAGCGCCCCGGCGGCCGCAGGAGCCACTCCCAGGTCGCGCGCATGGTTGACCAGGTGCACCAGGGTCGTCATGATACAGAAGGACATGGCGAACTCGGCGAGACAAACCAGCCAGAACTGCCTCGTCCTCACTCCCTCGGCCATGGAGAGGCCCGACTCCAGCACCGGCGACGATGGCGCCTCCGCCTCCTGCCGCATCAGTGGCCGCAAGCCCAGCCGCTGCGGGTCGCGACGCAGGAACTGCGCTGCAACCAGCAGCGTCAACAGCACGAAGAGTCCTATGACTACATAGGCGTCTCGCCAACCGTGCGCCAGGATCAACGCTGCAGCCGCCAGCGGCACCAGCAACTGGCCGATGCCCGTGCCAACCTTCACGAGGCCGGTCATCATGCCCCGGCGTGCAACGAACCAGCGAGCCACCGTGGACAGCAGCACCACATCCTGTGTGCTCATACCCGCGCCGACCAGCAGACCATAGGCGACGTACAGGTGCCACAGCGCGCCCAGGCGGGACATGAGCAGGAAGCCACCGCCGAGCGCGGCGCCGGAGACCATGAGGATGACTCGGGGGCCGATGCGGTCGTTGAGCCGGCCGCTCAGAATCGAGACCGCGCCCATCAGCAGCGTCGCCATCGAGGCGGCGCCCGAGATGGCGGCCCGGGACCAGCCGAACTCCGCCTGGAGGTCGGCGAAGAAGAGACCATATACAGCAAAGGCGCCGCCGCCCGCGATCTGGATGGCGAAGCTTGCGGCGACGATGCGGTAGCCGTAGAAGATGCGCCTGGTCATGAGACACCGGAGTGAAACGGGGGGACAGTGTAACACGAGAGAGCCGGCGACGTACGCCCTATACGCGCCACCGGCATCACGGTGCGCCGGACCGCACTGCCGGCCGTACGCGCAGCATCAGCAGCATGCCAAGTGCGGCCAGTCCGGCCAGCAGCCAGAACGCCAGGCTGTAAGACTGCTGCACATCGTAGATCCATCCCGCCACCACCGGTCCAATGGCTCCGCCGAGCGTGCCCCAGAAGTAGGCAATGCCGAATATGGCGCCGTGCGCCCGCAGGCCGAACAACTCAGCCATCGTGGGGGAGAGCACGGTGTAGAAGCCTCCATGCGCGAAGCCATAGACCACGGCAAAGGCGAAGAGCATCCAGCCGCGGGAGGCCGCCTGCAGCCACAGCAGCGCCGCGATCAAGACACAGAAGCAGAGCAGAAACGTCCTCCGGCTGCCGATGCGGTCGCTCAGCGTCCCCATCGTCAACCTGCCCGCGATGCTGAGCACGCCGATGGTGGAGACGATCGCCGCGGCGCTGCGCTCGGGCATGCCCATGTCGCTGGCGTGCATGACGATGTGCGTCAGGATTGTTATGGCCACGAAGACCACGCAGAAGTAGGCGAGACAACAGAGCCAGAACTGCGGCGTCCGCAGCGCCTGGCCCAGCAGCAGTCCAGCCGTCTGTGGCGCCTGCTCAGGCGCAACCTTCAGACCATCCTGCATCAACCCCAGATCCTCAGGCGCACGGCGCACCAGGCGCGCGGCCACGAGGTATACAACGAGGACCAGCAACCCTACGACGATGTAGGTGCTGCGCCAGCCGACGGAGACGATAAGCGCGCTGACGATCAGCGGAAGGATGAACTGGCCCGTTCCGGTACCGGCTTTCACCAGTCCGGTCATCAATCCTCTTCTGCGGCGAAACCAGCGGGCGATGGTGGAGAGCGTCACGATGTCGTGAGTGCTCAGCCCCACCCCCACCATGACCCCATAGAACACGTACAGTTGCCAGCCCGTGTGCAGCGTGGACATGAGCAGCAAACCGCCCGCCAGAGAGAGTCCGGAGAGGAACAGGATCAGGCGGGGGCCGACACGGTCGTTCAACCGGCCGGACACGATGCCCAGGGCGCCCATGGTGAACATCACCACGGACGACGCGCCGGAGATGAACGCCCGCGACCAGCCGAAGTCCTGCAACAGGTACTTGAAGAAGACCCCGTAGCTGACCATCGCGCCGACGCTGACCGCCTGCATGAAGAAACAGGCGGCGACGATGGTATAGCCGTAGAAGAAACGGCGGGGTGATGAGGCGCTCATCTGCGTGAACGCTAGTGTAGCAGGGTGGCGCGTTCGCCAACAGGGGTGCGGACGTCAACCATGTATGTCACGACAGCGAAGCAGGGAGGCAACACGAGCGGGGGCGCGCTATGAATCG
>CAYNXN010000146.1:0-3800 GCA_964401175.1 uncultured Dehalococcoidales bacterium
GCATCGGTGAGATGATTCTCGACTATCAGGTCAACGGCCGCAACGAACTGCGCCCTGGCAACAGGCACAAGACTCTTGCACCCCATGGGTGCTTTGCCTGTGCTGGTCGAGACGAATGGGTTGTTATCGCCGTCACTTCAGAAGACGAATGGAAGAAGCTGTGTGCCGCTATGGGCAATCCAGGTTTGGCATCCGATGAACGTTTTGCGGACGCAATCACGCGGTACGACAACCAGGATCAGTTGAACCAGATAATCTCGGAGTGGACACGTGGACGAAACCGCCACGATGTTCAGAGTATGCTGCAGACCGCCGGTGTACCTGCCGGGGCGGTGAACCGTATCAAGGACGTCTATCTCGACCCCCACTTCAAGGAGCGAGGCTTCTTCCAGTGGTACGAACGGCCAGACGCGCGGGAGATGGGTGATGCTGTTTCACGTCCGTATCCCGGATGGCCATTCAAGATGTCAAAGACACAGCCGACGATAGAATCAATCCCGAACTTTGGCGAACACAATGAGTATGTACTTGGCACGCTTCTGGGGAAGACGGACGAAGAGATAGCAGACCTATACGCCAAGGACATAATCAGTAAGACTCCGGCAGATGTTGATGCAATGCGACCGAAGCCGAGCAAGCCCGGGAGCGACGAGGGCAGAGGGGGTGTTCATGAATGGGACCCGGACTACAAGAAGACGCTCGGGCTCGAGTATTGAATTGGCGTTGCAGCCTGAGGGAAGTGGCAGCTAGACCGTCCAAGATGCCCGGCGCCGATTCTTGGAGCAGATAGCGCGGATTTCGGGTCGGCGCACACCCAAATGAGGCGGCACTCTACGTACCTCCTGGTAGAGTGCCGCCTCACAGTGTTATGCACCTGATTGACTGGGATTGTGCCGTCACTTCGGTGTTGGGCTTCTTCTCCCACGATCGAGTGCCATCGCTAGCTCATGTGCATACGCCCCAAGACCGGCAACCTGCCAACACTTCCACAACTCAATGAATGACCATCCGTTCTTACACACCAGCCACAACGATAGCTCCGCGCTGGTCAAGACACACGTCTTCACGTCAGATCAAACGCCTTCACCTGTCGACGAATGTTCCGCCCAGCGACATGCCCGTCAGGGCGACGTTCAGTCACGAGATGTGTTCAACGGCTGCGGGAAGAATTCCATGATGTCAACGCAGCGCGAGCCCACTCCAGCTTCTCCTTCTCGTCTTCGTTGAGAAGGCCAACCAACTCTGCTGTGCCCAGCACCCGCGCCGCCATCTCAATCTGAGCCCAATCCACCAATTGACCATCGACCGTGGTGGCGCCGCGAGACTCTCGATACGCCTCAACCGCGCGAACCCAGAATCGCACCTTGTCAGCAGAAGGGGTGTAAATCCTATTGATAGTCTCCAGCTGGTCAGGATGGATAGCTATCTTGCCATCATAGCCCATATCCAAGGCCTGAATTGCCTCGCGTTCGTTGGCAGACTGATCGCGCACATTGATGCAGGGCGAGTCTATCGCATCGATACCCGCCACACGGGCCGCACAGACTATCCGGCTCATGGCGTAGTACAATTCGGCACGGCTCTTGGTGATTACGCCATGCGTCTCTCGGGTGAAGTCACCGGCGCCAAACCCGAGGGCAGTGAGCCTCTTCGATGAAACGGCACTTCGCATGACATTGTCCACACCCTCGGCCGTCTCGATGATTGCCATTAGCCCCACGGAACCAACGGCAAGTCCTGCCATCCGCTCCGCAGCCGTGATAACCGCATCAACAGCCAGTACATCGTAGGGACTGTTGACCTTAGGCAGCATCAGGGTGTCTGGACGTCCCTCGACAATAGCAAGGATATCCTCATGCCCAAACTCGGTCGAAAGGTCGTTGATGCGTACGCAACGCTCCTTCCGTCCGAAGTCCCGCTCAAGCAGAGCAGTCCTGACCCAACCACGCGCCTCAACTTTGCTGCCAACCTCCACTGCGTCCTCAAGATCAAATACGACCGCATCGGCCTCCGATGCAAGCGCCTTATCCGTGAAACGCGGAACACCACCAGGGAAAATCAGCATCGATCTTCTGATTCGCTTCACAAGTCTCCTCTCACCAACTATCGTTCGTTGTGGTCGCTCCGAGCAGACCCGGCTGCCATTCACTGGGTGCGTGGCAGCCCGCACAAGCCATGCAGGACACCACTACCCCATCTCCCGTCTTGCGTCAGCTATACAGTACATCTGGCGATCCTCCCGCCATACAAGATGAGGCGGAACAGCGCCTGCCTGAATAACCGGAGAGAACCATCACGCGCCTCCAAGTAGCCGCCGCCGGAGCGAGGGCTCAGGTCGCGCTCACCTGCCGTTCGGCAGTAGCTCTACCCCAGCGCGCAACAACTCAAGTATCGCACGTCGATTCACAGTGACGACCGGCCATCACTTGCGAGACGACTCCCACGACGAAAGGGCTTCACGCGCCCACTCAAGCTGCTCCCTGTTGTCAGGGGTGAGCACCCCAACGACGTCCGCGGTACTGAGCACTCGCGCCGCCATCTCGATATGGGCCCAGTCGATGAGTTGTCCATCGACGCTGGTAGCGCCCCGCGATACTCTGTAGGCCGCGATGGCGCGCGCCCAGAAGCTTATTTGCTCCGCCGAGGGGGTGAACACCTTGTTGATCGGCGCCAATTGATCGGGATGGATTGCGGCCTTGCCGTCAAAGCCCAGCTTCAAGGCCTGCAGAGCCTCTCGCTCGTTAACGGCCTGATCCCTCACATTCATACAGACGGAATCCAGCGCGTCTATTCCGGCAGCGCGCGCAGCCAGGACGGTCTCGCTCATCGCATGGTACAACTCGATTCTGCTCTCGGTGATGAACGCATGTGTTTCTCGAGTGAAGTCACCGGCACCAAAGCCCACCGCCGTCACCCGTTTTGAGGCCCTTGCACTACTCGCCACATTCTGCACGCCCGCCGCAGTCTCGATGAGCGCCATGATCTCGACCGTGCCGGGCTCAATACCGGCACGTCGCTCTGCCGCCGTGATGACCGCATCGGCCCGAATGACGTCCTCCGGACAATTCACCTTGGGCAACATCAAGGTGTCGGGGCGCCCCTCGACAACGGTCAGTATGTCCTGATGCCCGAATTCCGTACCCAGGTCATTTATGCGGACTATCCTCTCATGTCTGCCGAAATCTCTCTCCAGAAGTGCCGTCCGCACCCAACTGCGCACCTCTGCCTTCCGGTTGACCTCGACGGCATCCTCCAAATCAAGGACTACCCCATCGGCTTCTGACGCAAGTGCTTTCTCGAAGAATCGGGGCACACCACCTGGGAAAATCAGGATTGACCTTCTCACTCGCTTCACTTGTCACCTCGCACCATTCTTATTCCTGTGAGGGTGGCCCACAACACACCCTCTATCCAGCGACGTATTCGTTGCGCCGAAATCCTGGTCATCTCACACAACCCGGGCAGTACCGGCACCGGCTTCCACCGGCACCTGAAGCAACGGGTCTCTTCTCCGGGCAAGGCATCCCAGCCTCGCCACGAAACAAAACAGCACTGACAGCACACGCAACCATCAGCCTACTCGTCCCGACACTCTTGCAGGTGCGCCCCTAATTTGTGCTTCTCCAAGGTGAGTGCACATCGAATCCGCCTGTCAATGAGCGCGAGGCAACCGTGTACCCCTGGAAGCCCAGGACTTCCCGCTAGCGCGAGTTGAGCCAGATGGCTGGCCAATCCTGAACCTCCGCGGCTGTATACTGAATGTGATATCCAACTTTACGGCCGTCGTTCTGGATTGTCAA
>CAYNXN010000147.1:0-3782 GCA_964401175.1 uncultured Dehalococcoidales bacterium
CACAGCTCCGCCACCTTCGTGCCGGCCTCAGCCTCCTGGAGCACCCCGATGATCTGCTCCTCCGTGTACCGCTTCCGTGCCATTCCGAGTCCTCCTCTGTCTTCGTCAGTCTATCAGAGGACTCCAATTCACACTGGTACTGATTTCGGGGGGAAGGTCAGAAGCCATGAACACACTCAAGACAGGTCTTCATCACCCTGCCAGAGTGACAGCCGTCACATGGAACCTGTGCCTCGGGGATTCCGTGGCGTTCAGCGATGAGTCTGATCTGCTCCGCGTCGCCCACTCGTGGGGCCAGGTAGGACGGACAACTGCCGCAGTAGATTCCGCAGATTCCGACCACTGCCTCCTCATCAGAGAGCATGAATCAACTCCTCAGTCTAACGTCAGGTATCGCAGAATCGCGCCCCTCGCCAATTGTGTTCCGTATGCCTCAGCGGCCTCACGGGACTAAGAAGACAGCGGTGACCCGCAGAGCGGTCCGCGGGTCGCCGCCGTCTCATTATGCCTGGCTACGCCAAGAAGACAGACCTCAAGCCCTACTGCTTACCCTGCATGTTATCGATGTAGTAGGTGCTCGCATCCGGTAGACTCTCGCTCCTCCATCGCTGCATCTTGACGTCAGGAGGTAGATAGGTCTGCTCGAGGTACTGCACTTCAGGCAGACGGATGAGCTCTTGGACTTCTTCCCAGGCCATCTGCTTTCCCTGCGCGACGAGATCAGGATAGGTGCCCGTCTTCTTCATCTCGACGGCAACGTCGTAGAGGGCCTTGGGCATCACCGTGAAGCCGATCTCGGGCAGAATCATCACCGAGTAGCCCAGGTCGGCGACATCTTTGAACGTCAACCCGTAACGTGGACCAAGCCAGTTGCCGATGAGGTAGAGCTTGGACTTCAATCCTTTCAAACGCTTTGCGTCTTCGCGAACATCGTCGCCGTTTCTCGGCGCTTCGGCGTAGAGGAGGTCGGCGCCGGCATCTGAGTAGGCGTGGAGGCGATCATACATGCTTTCAGCACCTTCCACAGCACGTGCGTCGCAGCGCGCGCAGAACAGGAAGTTGGGGTCCTCCCTGGCAGCTACCGCCGCCTTGATCTTTCCGACCATCTCTTCCTTCGAGATCAGGGCTTTGCCCTTCATGAAGCCGCATTTCTTGGGCATGGCCTGATCTTCAAACTGAATCATGGAAACGCCAGCCTGTTCGAAGTCTCGCACTGTGCGAGTCATGTTCACCGCGTTTCCATATCCGGTGTCACAGTCAGCGATGAGCGGGACGTTGATCGCGTTGCAGATGTTCCGTGCAGTGCACACCATCTCTGTACCGGACGTGAGTCCAACATCGGTCCATGCAAGCATCGAAGCTCCAACACCGTGACCCGTCATGTACACGGCGCTGTATCCAGCCTTCTCAAAGACCCGCGCTGACAGTGCGTCATGCGCGCCCAGCGCCACCACGAGTTCGCCTCGATCAATCTGGGCCCGCAATTGAGCCCTTATCTTCTTGAATCGCTCCATCGTCTTACCTCCGCATAAACTAGATGATCAGCAGTATCGACAACCAGAAAGCGTATCGTTCTCCGAAATAGGTCTGAAGACCTATTGCTTTCCCTGCATGTTATCGATGTAGTAGGTGCTCGCGTCAGGCAGATTCTCGCTCCTCCACCGTTGCATCTTGACGTCGGGAGGAAGGTAGGTTTGCTCAAGATACTGGACTTCAGGCAAGCGAATGAGCTCCTGAACCTCTTCCCATGCCATCTGTTTGCCCTGCTTCACCAGGTCGGGATAGGTGCCCGTCCTCTTCATTTCGACGGCAACGTCATAGAGAGCCTTGGGCATCACCGTGAAACCGATATTGGGCAGTATCATGACGGAGTAGCCCAGATCAGCTACATCTTTGAACGTCAGCCCGTATTGTGGGCCCAGCCAGTTGCCAATCATGTATAGCTTGCCTCGTAGTCCCTTGAGGCGCTTCGCGTCTTCCCGAACATCGTCGCCGTTTCTTGGCGCCTCCGGATAAACAAGATCGGCCCCGGCCTCAGCGTAGGCGTACAGCCTGTCGTACATACTGTCTGCGTCTTCCACCGCCCGGCCGTCGCAGCGGGCACAGAGGAGAAAGTTGGAGTCCTCTCTCGCTGCGACCGCTGCTTTGATCTTGCCCACCATCTCCTCCTTGGAGATGAGAGCCTTGCCTTTCATGAATCCGCATTTCTTAGGCATGGCCTGGTCCTCGAACTGAATCATCGCCACGCCGGCCTGTTCAAAGTCCCTGACGGTTCGTGTCATGTTGACTGCGTTACCATAGCCCGTGTCAACGTCCGCGATGAGCGGGACGTTGACGGCATTGCAGATGTTTCTGGCAGTGGTAAGCACCTCGGTGCTGGAAGTCAAACCAACATCGGTCCATGCAAGCATCGAAGCTCCAACACCGTGACCCGTCATGTACACGGCGCTGTATCCAGCCTTCTCATAGACCCGCGCTGACAGTGCGTCATGCGCGCCGAGAGCCACCACGAGCTCGCCTCGTTCAATCTGGGCACGGAGTTGAGCCCTTATCTTCTTGAACCGTTCCATCGTCTTGCCTCCGTGTAGACTGGGCATTCCGCAGTATCGACAACCAGAAGGCGTATCGCTATCCGAATGTTGCTCTCGGCAGCCACAGGATAATGTCCGGAAAGATCGCGCAGAGGGTGATCATCAGCACGACGAGCGCGATGAATGGGTACACGCCCTTGATGATGTCACCGTACTCAATGCCCAGGCTCGGGTCTGCTGTTCCACGCAATAGGAAGATGGCAGTGGCGAAAGGCGGACTCAGGAATCCCGTCTGTAGCATCAGCACAACCATCATTATCGACCACAGAAGATCGAACCCAAGCACTTCAATAGCGGGGAGAAGGATGGGGACAATGATGAACACAATTCCCATCCAGTCCATGAACATCCCAAGTATGAAGACAATGAACATGATGAGTGCGAAGCTGCCCCAGCGGCCGCCTGGCGCGGCAATTATCACGTCGGCAACAGCTTGCCCGCCGCCGAGAAGTAGGAAGATTGAGGTATAAGCTACCGAAAGAACCGCGATGAGCAGGCCCATCCCAGTCACCCTCATCGTGTCGTTCAGCGCCTTGATCAAGGCGGCCATAGAGAACCTGCGGTACACGACGATGAGCAACGTGGTGGCGAAGCCGCCGAATGCAGCAGCTTCAGTGGGTGATGCCACGCCAAGCAGGATGCTCCCGAGAACGGCGAAGATCACGAATGTGGGCGGGACCAGTGACTTGAAGAGCAGAGCCATCTTCGCACCGATGGAGATACCTCGCTCTTCTTCGGAGGCGGGTGGGCCGGCGGAAGGTTGCAGCGCACATCGTATCAACACGTACGCCCCATACATACCGGCCAGCAGGAAACCAGGAGGGAAGGCCGCCGCAAAGAGTCTGCCGACCGATAGTCCGGACAGCGGGCCCAACAGGACCAGCATGATGCTCGGCGGAATGAGGATTCCCAGCGTGCCACTTGCGCAGACCGTGCCCGCCGCGAGGCTCTTGCTGTAGCCTCGTTTCACCATCGCTGGCAAGGCAACCAGCGTCAGCATACTGACAGACGCTGAGATGACCCCTACTGACGCGGCGATAACGGCCCCGACCGCAACGGTGCTGGCGGCGAGTCCGCCCCGAATACGGCCGAACATCAAGAAGAGGGCTTTGTACATATCGTCAGCAAGCCCTGATGTCTCGAGGATTGAACCCATGTAGATGAACATCGGCATCGCCAGCAATGTGTAGC
>CAYNXN010000148.1:0-3779 GCA_964401175.1 uncultured Dehalococcoidales bacterium
CTCGCGGCGCCAAGCTTCAGCCAGTGGCTCGACGGAGAACCGCTCGATATCGGTTCGATGCTGTATGACCCCTCAGGTAAGCCGCGACTGGCGATCGTCTCCATCGCGCACCTGAGCGAAGAACAACGCATGTTCTTTGTCTCACTGCTGCTCAATGAGGTCGTTGGCTGGGTGCGCTCGCAACCGGGCACCACCAGCCTGAGGGCGATCCTCTACATGGATGAGATATTCGGTTTCTTCCCGCCCGTGGCCAATCCACCGTCCAAGAAACCACTGCTCACGTTGCTGAAACAGGCGCGTGCCTACGGAGTCGGCGTGGTGCTGACAACGCAGAACCCGGTGGACCTCGACTACAAAGGCCTGGCCAACACCGGGACCTGGTTCATTGGTCGGTTGCAGACCGAGCGCGACAAGGCACGGGTGATAGAGGGTCTTGAGGGCGTCTCGGCCAGTTCGGGCGCCCGATTCAACAAGGCCGAGATGGAACGGCTCATCGCCGGCCTGGGTAATCGCGTATTCCTGCTCAACAACGTCCACGAGAATTCTCCGACGGTGTTCGAGACGCGATGGGTCATGTCCTATCTGCGAGGTCCGCTCACGCGGGTGCAACTGCGCCAACTCTCCGAGAGCCACAGGCCAGCCGCGACGGCGCCCACGCTGAACGCGCCAGCCCTTCACACACCCGCCGCCACTCCGCATGCCGTTCCAGCGTCCACTGCGGCCACCCGGCCCGTTCTTCCCCCCGACGTGCCTCAGTACTTCGTGCCGGTTCGCGGCACCTCACCGCTCGGCTATCGCCTGATCTACGAGCCTGCGGTGCTCTCCTCGTCTCAGGTAGGGTTCGTCGACAAGAAATCGGGGGACAGGATCGACCGGGATCTTGTTTCCGTAGCCGAGATAGCGGGCGAGGCCGTCAGAATCGACTGGTCGACGGCACAGGAACTGGGCGTGCCACTGGAGGACCTTGACGCTGTCCCGTCTTCCGGCGCCGAGTTCGCCCCGGTTCCGGCTGCGGCCACACGCAAGACTACCTACAAAAGGTGGACGACCGACCTGAAGTCGTGGCTCTACGCCAATCAGTCAGTCGAGCTTTTCAGCAGCCCCAGTCTGAAGCGGACGTCACGAGTGGGCGAGAGCGAGAAGGAGTTCCGACTGCGCGTGGTGCAGGCCGCCAGAGAACGCCGTGACGCCGAGATGGAGAAGCTGCGGCAGAAGTACGAGACCAAAGTGTCGAGCCTCAGAAATCAGATCTTCAAGGCAGAGCAGGCACTGGAGCGCGAACAGGAACAGGTGAAACAACAGAAGACGCAGACCGCCATCTCAGTCGGAGCAACCGTGCTCGGAGCATTTATCGGCCGCGGTCTCGGCTCCGCAGTCGGGAGGGCAACCACAGCCGCGCGCGGCGCCAGCCGGACGAAGAAGGAGCAGCAAGACGTGGAGCGCGCCAGGGCGTCGCTCGAGACGCTGAAGGAGCGGTTGGCGCGCTACGATGCCGATTTCCAGGCCGACGTGGACAGCATCACGGCCGACTTCGATCCTGAGAACCAGCCACTCGAGCGAATCATGCTGCGGCCGACCAAGACAAACATCGTCGTTAACGTCGTCGCTCTTGGCTGGCTGCCGTACTGGCAACGTGACGATGGCCGCGACTCCCGCCCCGCATACTGATGCCGCATCCGGGCGGCATACATACGGCAAGGCACGACGCCGGTCAGCGCCGCCTCGCACGGCCTGATTGGCGCATTCGCCGGACGGCGCGGGGACGCTCCCGTTGTGCTCACGTGCCGCCTGGCCAGATCCCGACTGGTAAGAGACCAACAGAAGGAGTAGAGTCTCTCAGGCACAGCCAGAGCTTATGGAGGTTCGGGATGGGAAGCAAGGGCAGAAAGAACGTCAAGAAACCGAAGCAGGACAAGGGTAAGGGCAACTCCGCGCCTGCCCCTGACGCTAAGAAGAAGTAGCACCACGCACGCGTCTTCGAGCGTCAAACGCGCTCATACGTGGAGAATAGTGAAGCCGCGCCGCTGGTGTGGCATCGCATCGATCAGACTCGCCGCACGGCAATCGCGAGAACACAAGGGCGCTGCCGCTCGACAGAGTGAGTGGCAGCGCCCCAGAACAACGCAGCAAACTACATCGGTAGCGGCACGCTGCCAAGACCGAGCATCCCCAGCACAACCATCAGCGCCAGGTAGACCAGCCAGCCGATAAGGACCGTGATCACCGCCCGGCCTGTGGAGAAATCGAGGGCGGCACGTACACCGATTATGCCTGCGATGAGGATCCAGACCCAGGCGACCAGTGAGATGATCCAGCCAACCACGGGGATGAAAGCCAGGATGCGAAACACGCCCGGAGAGTTCGCAAAACCAATAGTCCTCGCTACCTCACCCCAGTTCGACTGGGTCTGCTTGCCCTTCATTATCTTCGCGCCGATGAGATACACAATGAAGGCCCAGAGCAACCAGCCAACCAGCGCCATGACGAGACCCCACACCGCCGCGAGAAGGCCACCAGCCGACATGCTCGCGAGACCCGTGCCGATTGCGGTGGCGATGGCCACGATAACGATGACCAGACCCGCCTGCATGTTTGCTGACTTGTCGTGCTCAACCTCTTCGTAGAGCGCCGACTGCAGCTTGATCGCCCGAATCATTCGAGAGAGCAGCCCACCAGACGTTGCCATTCCAGAGCCTCCTTTCCCGACTACAGGATGAATGCAGTGTATGCCTGAACGCAGGAATAATCAATACGTCACGCGTGATTCCTGCGAAAGCGTTGAGAGTCTCGACAGGTGGCTGCCCCGCATCGGCACAGCTGTCACCTTGTGCCGCCATCAATGCGCCGGCGATGCTGTCAGAACTTCTTTGGCCAGTTCGCCAGCAGGTGCCGGCTCATGCCCCTGGTGGCCGAGTCACGTATGATATCCAGCACCGTGATCAGGTACTTCCTGGTGTCATAAGGACTGATGACGTCCTGAAGCCAGTACGAGCCCGCCGCCGGATACGGCGAGTTGTCCATCATCATCTTCTCGACCCGCGCCTTTCTCTCCTCCGGGGACAGGTTCCCGTAGACAACATCGGCTGCGATAAGGGGATCCATGAACCCTATCTCCGCCGTCGGCCATGCGACGATGAAATCGTGTCCACTTCCACAACTGCACGAGTTAATCATCGCCTGACCGTAGTTCTTACGTATGTTGATCGTGATTTTCGGCACGGTCACCTGCAGGAGGCACTGCAACTGGTTGGTTACGCGCGCGCCCACCCGCTTCAACTCCGCTTCCTTGCCGGTCATGTGGCCCGGCGTATCGTTCATGAAGATGAGGGGGATGTTGTAAGAATCACAGAGGCACATGAAACTCTGGGATTTCTCCAGCGCGTCCGTGTCCGTCGCGCCAACGTTGACCGCCGGATTGCTGGCGTGGATACCCACCACACGACCATCTATCCTTGCCAGGCATGTAATGAGCATGGCGCCAAAGGCGGGCTTCAACTCGAAGAACTCCCCTCCGTCTACGATGCAGGTGATGATTTTGTGCATGTCGTAGGTCCTGGTGCTCTTCTCGGGCAGGAAGTCGAGGATATGGGACATGCGTTCTTCGGAGCCGGCCGGAACCGGTCGCGCCAACGGAAGCTGCCCGGCGTTGTCCGGCATGTAGTCAAGGTACCTCCTCAGTATGTCCAAACAATGGTCTTCGTCCTCCGCCACCTGGTCGCTCATTCCGGTCTTCCTGGCGTGGATCTCCCAGCCCCCCATCTCCTCGCCCGTATACGTCT